>NZ_JBFUIC010000051.1:0-28739 GCF_056402075.1 Pseudomonas sp. P4_C3 | reverse complement strand
ATCGCGAGCAAGCTCGCTCCCACAGGGGGGGCGGTGGTGTTAGCTAGTGCTGGTTATAAAACAATCAGTGTTCTGTAGCCTGTACGCAGCATGGGCTGTAGGCCCTTTCACTCAGGTTATCCACAGGCAGTTCCACAGGCATTGTGGGTAAAGCATCCACAGCTCAGTGACAACCTGATGACTGCCAGACGCGTTGCGCAATGTGATGAAGGATGCCGTGACGGCGGGCCAGGGCCTGGCGGTCCTTGCTGTAGCCACCGCCGATTACCCCGACCAGCGGAATGTCGCGACCCAGGCAATGGCGCATCACGCTTTCATCGCGGGCGGCGACGCCTTCGTCTGTCAGCTTCAGATAACCCAGTGCGTCGTCCTTGTGCACATCGACTCCGGCGTCATACAGCACCAGATCCGGTTGGTAGAGCGGCAGCAGGTAGTTGAGTGCATCGTCCACCACCTTCAGGTAGTCGGCATCGCCCATGCCGTTGGGCAGCGCAATGTCCCAGTCGCTTTCGGCCTTGCGTGCGGGAAAGTTCTTCTCGCAGTGCAGGGAAACGGTCACTGCTTCCGGGGTGTTGTGCAAAATTCGTGCAGTCCCGTCGCCCTGATGCACGTCGCAATCGAAGATCAGTACCCGGTTCACCCTTCCACTTTCCAGCAGGTAATGGCTGATCACCGCCAGGTCATTGAAGATGCAGAACCCGGCCGGGTAGTCGTAGTGCGCATGGTGGGTGCCGCCCGCCAGGTGACAGGCCAGGCCATGCTCCAGCGCCTGCTCGGCGGCGAGCAACGAGCCACCGACCGCCCGCACCGTTCGCCGGGCCAGGGCTTCGCTCCAGGGCAGCCCGAGGCGGCGCTGGTCTTCGCGGGATAATTCGCCACTCATGTAGCGTTCGATATACGAAGGGTCATGGGCGAGGGCGAGAATCTCTGCGGGGCATAGATCCGGGCGCAACAGGTCGGCGTCGCGGGTCAGGCCGCTGTCCACCAGGTGATCGCGCAACAGGCGGAACTTGTCCATCGGAAAGCGGTGATCCGCCGGAAACTCGGGGCTGTAGTCTTCGTGATAAATCAGCGGGAGCGGCATGATGATTTCATTCAGGAATGAGAGAAGGATCCTACCAGCGTTGTAGACTTGCGGCATGCAAACGGAGGGCGGGGAGCAATGGAGCCAATACTGGAACTTGAAAGCGCTCGGCTGCTGTTGCGCCAGTGGCGCGATGAAGATTTAGCGGACTTTGCGGCGATGTGTGCCGACCCGCAGGTGATGCGCTATTTCCCGGCAACCTTGAGTCGGCTGGAAAGTGCATCATTGATCGGGCGAATCCGTGGCCATTTCGCCGAGCATGGTTTCGGCCTATGGGCTCTGGAACGCAAGGACACCGGCCAATTCATCGGTTTTACCGGGCTCGGTGTGGTCGGTTTCGACGCGCCTTTCACCCCTGCCACGGAAATCGGCTGGCGCCTGGCCCGCGAGCACTGGGGCCTGGGTTACGCCAGTGAAGCGGCGTGGACCGCTCTGCGCTGCGGGTTCGACCGCTTGCCGCTGAAAGAGGTTGTGGCCTTCACCACGCAAACCAATCTGCCGTCAGAGAAAGTCATGCAGGCCATCGGCATGCACCATGATCCGGAAAATGACTTCGATCACCCGCGACTCGAGGCCGATCATCCGTTGTGTCGGCATGTGCTGTATCGCATCAGTCGCGAACAATGGCTGCAAACCTTGCATGGATAACCTGACACGGACGTTTACAATGGCCTTCATGGGCCCGGTCCAGAAACTGAATCGACCGTTGCAGCCAAGGCTGCGCGGCAATGTGTTGCGTGAGGAGCATCTGAATGAGCCAAGTGTTGGATGATCTGGTCGACCTGCTGACCCTGGAACCGATCGAGGAAAACCTGTTCCGTGGCCGCAGCCAGGATCTGGGTTTTCGCCAGTTGTTCGGTGGGCAGGTGCTCGGCCAGTCGCTGTCGGCGGCCAGTCAGACGGTTGAAGAGGCGCGCCATGTGCATTCGATGCACGGCTATTTCCTGCGTCCGGGCGATGCCGGGCTGCCGGTGGTGTATCAGGTTGACCGGGTGCGTGACGGTGGCAGTTTCAGCACGCGCCGGGTGACGGCGATCCAGAAGGGCCACCCGATCTTCACGTGCAGTGCGTCGTTCCAATACGACGAAGAAGGTTTTCAGCACCAGAGCGAAATGCCGCAAGTGGTCGGTCCGGAAAACCTGCCATCGGAACTGGAAATTACCCAGCAGCGCGCGCACCTGATCCCCGAGAAAATGCGCGAAAAACTGCTGTGCCCGAAGCCGATCGAATTTCGCCCGGTGACCGAGAAGGATCCCTACAACCCGCTACCCTCCGACCCGGTCAAGTACGTCTGGTTCCGCGCCGACGGGGCGTTGGCCGATTCGCCGGCGCTGCATAAGTATTTGCTCGCCTACGCATCGGACTTTGGCTTGTTGACCACCTCGATGCAGCCCCACGGCAAGTCGGTCTGGCACAAGGACATGCAGGTCGCCAGCCTCGATCACGCGTTGTGGTTCCACCAGGATTTGCGTGCCGATGACTGGTTGCTCTACGCGATGGACAGTCCGTGGGCCGGCAACTCCCGTGGATTCTCCCGTGGCAGCGTGTTCAACCGCGCCGGGCAACTGGTGGCCTCGGTCACCCAGGAAGGCTTGATCCGTCATCGCAAGGACTGGGCATGAGCCTGGCCGATGTACGTCACTGGGTGTTCGACATGGACGGTACCCTGACGGTCGCCGTGCACGACTTCGCGGCGATTCGCGTGGCGTTGGCGATCCCTGCCGAACACGACATCCTGACTCACCTCGCCGCACTGCCGGCCGATGAAGCCGCAGCCAAACATGCGTGGCTGCTGGAGCATGAGCGGGACCTGGCCCTCGGTTCGCAACCGGCACCGGGCGCGGTGGAGCTGGTGCGTGAGCTGGCCGGGCGCGGTTATCGCCTGGGCATTCTCACGCGCAATGCCCGGGAGCTGGCGCATGTCACGCTGGAGGCCATTGGCCTGGCCGACTGCTTTGCACTGGAAGATGTGTTGGGTCGCGATGATGCACCACCCAAACCGCATCCGGGCGGGCTGCTGAAACTGGCCGAAGCGTGGAAGGTGCCGGCGAGCGAGATGGTGATGGTCGGTGATTACCGCTTCGATCTCGATTGCGGGCGAGCGGCGGGAGCGCGGACTGTTTTGGTGAATCTGCCGGATAATCCATGGCCGGAATTGACCGATTGGCATGCGGCGGATTGTGTCGAGTTGCGGCAGATGTTGTCGGCTTGACGAATTTGTCGTCTGCTAAATCGCCATCGCGAGCAAGCTCGCTCCCACAATAGGTCTGTGTGGACTCGATATTGAATATCACTAGAGAACCACTGTGGGAGCGAGCTTGCTCGCGATGGCGTCAGATCCGGCACTGCAAAACCTACTGCCCAAACAAAGCCTTCTGCCCCTCCGGCGAGGTAAACATCCCATCTCCGTCATGCCCGACTCCAGGCACTTCAATCAGTTGCTGCTTCAACCCTTGCGGTTGCAGCCGCTTCAGATAATCGAAGTAAAAACGCCCGCGGGCCAATCGATACGGCCCTTGCGCCTTGGCCTCGCAGCTCTTGTCCAGCGCCGGATGATTCGGGTCGGTGTCCTGCTGGCCCAGTAGATAAACGATGTCACGCGTGAGGTACTTTTCCTGCAGTTGTGCGAGAGTTTGTCCTTCGGCGTAGGCGGGCAAATCCGTCAGCCCATATTTCCAGCGATTGAATTGCGGGCAACCCGCGTGGCTGAACGCCACTGGCCGGCGCTCATCGAAATAGGCGTAGGACGACGGATTGGCGATCACGTATCGCACCTGCACGCCTGCTGCTTCAAGGGCTGGTTGATCGTGGCCGAGCAATGCATAGCGCTGAACCACCTGCGCGCCGCCGGAGTGCCCGGCGATGACGATTTGCTTCACATCCGGAAACTGCTGGCGGTCACCCAGGCGGGCGATGATTTCGTCGAGCGCGGCGTAGGAACTCAGCCGAAACGGTGCCGTGGATTCGCCGCCAGCCATCCATTCATTGCCTTGCCAGCGCAAAACCGTGTCGGCCACCGGATGGACCGCAACGTCGGTTTCATTGAGAAACTGCGGGGCGATCACCAGGGTCGTTGCACTTTGTCCGGCCAGTTCGGCCGCGTGCTCACCGCTCTGCAGATAGGTTTGCGCATTGCGCAAGCGACCGTGGAGGATGATCAGCACCCGTTCGATTTTTGCCGGGGCGGGGCTGATGCCCACCGCGATTTCACCTGATTTCAACAGCAGGCGCCCTGAGCTGAGCTCCTTGACCTCATGCTCGGCGGCCTGGGACGTTGCGCAAGTAAACAGAACAACCAACAACCAATTCTTCATTTACAGATTTTTCGCCGCAAAGGTATCGCACTGGCCAACCTGGCCTTGGGCGAAACCGGTTTTGAACCAGCGCACCCGTTGCGCCGACGTACCATGGGTGAACGAGTCCGGGACCACGCGGCCCTGACCCTGTTGCTGCAAACGATCGTCGCCGATGGCGTTCGCTGCGTTCAGTGCTTCTTCGATGTCGCCCGGTTCCAGCCAGTTCAGGCGCTTCTGCGCATTGTTGGCCCAGACGCCGGCCAGGCAATCGGCTTGCAGTTCCTGACGAACCAGCAAACCACCGTCGCCCTCCATCTGCCGACCCTGCTGGCGCGCTGCCTGAATTTTCGCGGAAACCCCAAGCAGGGTCTGTACATGGTGTCCGACTTCGTGAGCGATCACGTAGGCCTGGGCGAAGTCGCCTGCGGCGGAAAAGCGTTGGGACATTTCCTGGAAGAACGCCATGTCCAGGTAGACTTTCTGGTCCGCCGGGCAATAGAACGGGCCGGTCGCCGAGGTGGCCAGGCCGCAGGCCGAATTCACGCGGTTGCTGAACAGCACCAGGGTCGGGTCTTTGTATTGGCGGCCAGCCTGCTGGAAAATCGCACCCCAGGTGTCCTCAGTATCGCCGAGGATCGAACGAACGAACTCCGCGCTTTCATCATTGACCGGCGGTGCCTTGCGACTCTGGTTGGTAGCGGGCGCCGTTTGCTGGCCCATTTGCCCGGTCAGTTGTCCGAGGATTTGCAACGGATCCTGGCCGGTGATCCAGCCGATGCCGACGATCAGGAGGATTGCCGTCAGGCTCAGGCCCTTGCCACCGCCGAAGCGCATCCCACCACCGCCACTGCCGACATCATCGCCACGGGCATCGACCACGTTGTCACTGCGTCGGCCCTTTTTCCATAGCATGCGGGAATCCTCTTTTGTTCCGGGTAAAGAGCCGTGCGATGAGTGTTGCTGCGAATTGAGAGCCGCGCCAGTCCGATAGTCAGACTGCCGGTTGTGCGACTGGTTCCAATTTTGCTTCGTGGGGCTTCTCTTCTAGAATCAGCCAAATTTTGTTTGGGACCTACCATGGCCGGCAGTCAGATCGAACGTGTCTTCAGCGTGCTGGAAAGCCTGACCGGTGAACCGCAGGGTCTGCCGATGCAGACGTTGGCCGAGCAATTGGAAATCCCTAAAAGCGCGACTCATCGGTTGCTCGCCGAACTGATTCGCCTGGGTTACGTGCGGCAGAATCCGGACAACCTGCGCTATCACCTGTCGACCAAGCTGGTGGCCATGGGCTTTCGATACCTGTCCGGCAGCGGTGCGGATATCGTTCAGCCGGTGCTTGATCGACTGGCCGGGGAAACCGGTGAACTGGTGCGTCTGGGGGTGATTCAGGGTGAACGGCAGGTCTGGATCGCCAAGTCCCAGGGTGCCCGCTCGGGCCTGCGCTACGACCCGGACATGGGGCGTGATGCGCCTTTGTTCTACACGGCTTCCGGGCATGCGTGGCTGGCGTGCATGAGCGATGCCGAGGCGCTGTCGCTGGTCGAGCGGCAAGGAGGCGGATTGCCTCGGGACATCGGGCCTAATGCACCGCGTTCGAATATTGAACTGCTGGAGCGCTTGCGTCTGGCGCGGGAGCAAGGCTACGCCTGGGTCGAGGAAAGTTCGGCGGTGGGCACCTCGGCGATTGCCGCCGTGGTACGTCATCCACTGGATGGCCGGGTGATTGGCGTGCTCAGTATTGCCGGGCCAAGCGCGCGAATGCCCGGTGCGCGCTTGCATGAGTTGGCGTCGACCTTGTTGAAGTACGCCGAAGAGCTTTCGCTGGCGAGCCAGGCGTCAGAGTTGTTCAGTTGAGCGTGATGTCTGCTTGAATAGAGTGTGCGGTATTCGCACACTTTCTTGAGTCATTGATGTCATAAAGTGGAACTGGGTTCTAAATTATTCAAGTCTCGCCTCAACCCATAAAAGGACTTCGTCTTGACGTCGCCCAGCAGCACCCCGCTTTCCGGCGTCAATCAGCCCTTCAAAGGGATCCTGCTGATCGTTGTCGCGACCTTCCTGTTTTCCAGCCACGACGCCTTTTCCAAATATCTCTCGGGTTTCTATCCCATTGTCATGGTGGTCTGGGCGCGTTACGTGGTTCACACCTTGCTGATGGCCGGGATTTTCCTGCCGCAATCCGGGCTGCGAGTGCTGCGTACCAAACGGCCATTGCTTCAGCTGATCCGGGCGCTGTGCCTGCTGGGTACCAGTCTGTTTTTCACCACAGGCTTGATGTACATCCCGCTGGCCGAGGCTACGTCGGTCAACTTCCTCGCTCCGGTGCTGGTCACCGCGTTGTCGGTGCCGCTGCTGAAGGAGCGGGTGACACGAGGGCAATGGCTGGCGGTGATTTTCGGTTTTAGCGGGGTGCTGATCATCGTTCACCCCGGCGGTGATCTGTTTACCCCGGCGGTGTTGCTGCCATTCTGCTCGGCGCTGTTTTTCTGCTTCTATCAACTGCTGACGCGCAAGCTCAGCGAGATCGACAGCCCGACCACCAGCAACTTCTTCGCAGGCTTGTGCAACACGCTGGTGATGAGTGCGCTGGTGCCGTTCTTCTGGCAGACGCCAAACCTGATGCATGGCGCGATGATGCTGGCGCTGGGGGCCTGCGGGATGACGGCCCACCTGTTCCTGACCCAGGCTTTCCGCCTCGCGGCACCGGCACTGCTGGCACCGTTCAGCTATTGCCAGATCATCTTCGCCGGCCTGCTGGGCTGGCTGCTGTTTTCCCATACGCCGACACTGACCACCCTGCTCGGCATTGCGGTGATTTGCTGCAGCGGGTTGGCAGCGGCCTGGCAACAAAGCCGCCGCTAAAAAACCTGTGAGGGTGATGATGTTTTAGTCGGTGACGGTAGGAATCTTGCGCGGTGCCATGAAGTACATCCAGGTCAGCGCAATGAAGTACATCGCCGGAATCATGGTGAACAGCACGGTGTAGTTGTTGTTGGTGACGGTCAGGATGTGGCCGACCAGCTGGGTCATGAACATCCCGCCAATCGCCGCACACATGCCGCCGAAGCCGAACACCGTACTCATCATGTGCTTGGGCGTGTAGTCCATCACCAGGCTCCAGATGTTCGCGGTCCAGGCCTGGTGTGCGCCGATGGCCAGGGAGATGGCGAACACCGCGACCCACAGGTTGCTGGAACCGGCGGCCATGATCACGCCGATGATGCAGCAGGCGAACAGGAACATGGACATCAGTCGCGCCTTGATCGGGTTGACTCCGCGACCGATCAGGAACGAGGAGAGGATGCCGCCGCCAACGCTACCGAAGTCGGCAGTGAGGTAGATGATGATCAGCGGGATACCCATCTGGGTGACGTTGATGCCCAGATTGTATTGCTGGTTGAGGAACGGCGGCAGCCAGTACAGGTAGAACCAGAACACCGGCGCCGTCATCGAATAGGCGAGGGCGAAGGCCCAGGTGCCGCGCATGCGCAGGATTTTCGAGAACGGCACGCGGGTTTGTTCCGGTTCGACTTCGTTCTGGATGTAGTCCAGCTCCGACTGTTTGACGCTCGGGTGATCTTCCGGGTTGAAGTACTTCAGGCCCCAGAACAGCAGCCAGATCCCGCCCAGTGCCGACATGCACAGGAACGCGGCTTGCCAGCCCCAGACGTGCAGGATCAGTGGCAGCAGCATCGGCGTGAACATCGCGCCGACGTTGGTGCCGGCGTTAAAGATACCGGTGGCCACGGCGCGCTCGCCGGCCGGGAACCACAGGCGTGTGGTTTTCACGCAAGCCGGGTAGTTCGCTGCTTCGGTCAGGCCGAGGATGAAGCGACAAACCATGAAGCCGACCGCCGAAGTGGCCAGACCGTGGGCGCCGGTCGCCAGGCTCCAGAGCAGTACGGCGCAGAAGAACACGCGCTTGACGCCGACCCGGTCGATCAACCGGCCCTGCAGAACGAACCCGATGGCGTAACCCACCTGGAACCAGAAGTTGATGTTGGCGTAATCCATCGCCGTCCAGCTCATCTCCTTGGCCAGGATGGGCTGCATCACGCCCAGGGCGGCGCGGTCGATGTAGTTCAGGGTGGTGGCGAAAAACACCAGCGCCAGCATGCCCCAACGGGTTTTGCCGACCGCCATGGCGCCGCGGATTTTGTCGCCGATGCCACCGGCAGTGACGTTCATGGCCGGAGCCATGCGAGAGCTTTGGGAAGGAATCATGTGTACCACCCGTTTTTTGAATTTGTTATTTGGTGTTTTGGACATCGCGGCCGGTGCTGCGTGTCCGGACTTAATGTGGGGACGATGTTGGGCAGTGGACAAAAAATYGTCAATTCGTCAACCACCATTTTGTTCGATAATCGAACACAAAACTAACTGGGTAGTACACTTTGAATTGCTGTGTAAGTCTGTCAGCCCAATAATTCTCGCAAGACAAACGCTACCCACGTAATAAAGCGTGCAACGCCCCCTAACAAGATTGCCTCCACCGGGAGCCGAAATATGCAGCGTTCCATTGCCACCGTATCCTTGAGCGGTACCCTGCCGGAAAAACTCGAAGCCATTGCTGCCGCCGGTTTCGACGGCGTCGAGATTTTCGAGAACGACCTTCTCTACTACGACGGTAGTCCACGGGAAATTAAACAGATGTGCGCCGATCTCGGG
This sequence comes from Pseudomonas sp. P4_C3, assembly GCF_056402075.1. Classification (NCBI taxonomy): domain Bacteria; kingdom Pseudomonadati; phylum Pseudomonadota; class Gammaproteobacteria; order Pseudomonadales; family Pseudomonadaceae; genus Pseudomonas; species Pseudomonas sp. P4_C3. The sequence continues at coordinate 19,691 of NZ_JBFUIC010000051.1, read as the reverse complement.
ATCGCCATCACCCTGTTTCAACCGTTCCGTGATTTCGAAGGCTGTCGGCGAGATCGGCTGTCGCGCAATCTGGAACGCGCCGAGCGCAAGTTCGACCTGATGCAGGAGCTGGGCACTGACCTGGTGCTGGTGTGCAGCAACGCCTCGGCCGAGTCCATCGGTGATGAACGGATTCTGGTCGATGACTTGCGCCTGCTGGCCGAACGCGCCGGGGCACGCGGCCTGCGCATCGGTTACGAAGCGCTGGCCTGGGGCCGGCATGTGAACACCTGGCAACAGGTGTGGAACATCGTGCGGCAGGCCGATCACCCAAGCCTTGGTGTGTTGCTGGACAGCTTTCACACCTTGTCGCTCAAGGGCGATGCGAGCGCTATCGCCGAGATTCCCGGGGACAAGATTTTCTTCGTGCAAATGGCTGACGCGCCGATCCTGGCCATGGACGTGCTGGAGTGGAGTCGGCATTTTCGTTGCTTCCCGGGCCAGGGCGAATTCGACCTGCCGGGGTTCCTCGCGCCGATCATCAAGAGCGGGTACACCGGGCCTTTGTCGCTGGAGATCTTCAACGACGGTTTCCGCGCCGCGCCGCCACGAGCCAACGCCGCCGACGGCTTGCGCTCGTTGTTGTACCTGGAGGAGAAAACCCGCGAGCGTCTGGCCCGGGAAGCCAGGCCTGCGACCAACCCCGAAATTCTGTTCGAAACGCCCAAGGCCAGYGAGTACAACGGCATCGAGTTTCTGGAGTTTGCCGTGGACGAAAGCCTCGGCGCCAAACTCTCCCATTGGCTGGAACGGCTAGGGTTCGCCAAGGTCGGGCAGCATCGCTCCAAGAGCGTCAGCCTGCTGCGTCAGGGCGATATCAATCTGATCCTCAACACCGAACCTTACTCGTTCGGTCACAGTTTCTTTGAGGCGCACGGCCCTTCGTTGTGCGCCACCGCCGTGCGGGTCAAGGACAGTGCCAGCGCGCTGGCCCGAGCCGTGGCCTACAAGGGCCAGCCCTATCGCGGACTGGTCGGCCCCAATGAACTGGAACTGGCGGCGGTGCGTGCGCCGGATGGTAGCCTGATCTATCTGGTGGACCAGGATGCCGACGTCTACGGCACCGACTTCAATCTGTACCCGCAAGCGCCGGCCAGCGGCGGCCTCAAACGCATCGACCACATGGCCATGGCGCTGCCGGCCGACAGCCTCGACAGCTGGGTGCTGTTCTATAAGAGCCTGCTGGATTTCGAGGCGGACGATGAAGTCGTGCTGCCCGATCCTTATGGTCTGGTGAAGAGCCGTGCCTTGCGCAGTCGCGACAGTTCGATCCGCCTGCCGCTGAATATTTCCGAAAATCGTAACACTGCGATCTCACACGCGCTGTCGAGTTATCGCGGCTCCGGTGTGCATCACATCGCGTTTGATTGTGATGACATCTTTGCCCAGGTCAGCCGTGCAAAAGAGGCGGGCGTGCCGCTGCTGGATATCCCGCTCAACTACTACGATGACCTGGCGGCGCGGTTCGATTTCGACGACGAGTTCCTCAGCGAGCTGGCCTACTACAACGTGCTGTACGACCGCGACGCCCAGGGCGGTGAGCTGTTTCATGTGTACACCGAGCCGTTCGAGGGGCGATTCTTCTTCGAGATCATCCAGCGTAAAAACGGTTATGCCGGCTACGGCGCGGCCAACGTGGCGGTGCGGCTGGCGGCCATGGCCAAATCCCGTAGCGGCGCATTGCGCCAGGCGAAGTTGTAGGGAATTCGTAAACGCGGGATTAAACGTGGGCTGTGCAGCTTCCTTCACCGTGTCGCGCGGCCCATAATCGCCAGCCTGTGCAGTGATGGCCGTGAGCCCGCAATGACAATGACCTCAGAACTCCCCGCAGCCCCCGTAGAATCGGGTGCCGAGCCGCGCAAGAGTCGCAAGAACAACCCGGAAAAGACCCGCGAAAACATCCTGCAGGAGGCGATTGTCGAATTCGTCCAGCAGGGGCTTTCCGGTGCTCGCGTCGATGCCATCGCCGAGCGCATCCACACCTCCAAGCGCATGATCTATTACTACTTCGGCAGTAAGGAACAGCTCTACGTCGAAGTGCTGGAGAAGCTTTACGGCGATATCCGCAACACCGAAAGCCGCCTGCACCTGACCGAACTGCCTCCGGTGGAAGCCATTCGGCGTATGGTTGAATTCACCTTCGACCACCATGATCGCAACGTCGACTTCGTGCGCATCGTCAGTATCGAAAACATCCACAACGCCGAGTATGTAAAGCGTTCCGAGGCGATCAGGGCGATGAACAACACCGTTCTCGATTCCCTCGATGTGATTCTGCGTCGTGGTGTTGAAGAGGGTGTCTTCCGCGCCGGCCTGGTGCCGCTGGATGTGCATCTGCTGATCAGTTCGTTCTGCTTCTATCGCGTGTCGAACCGCCATACCGTGGGCGAGATTTTCCAGATCGACTTGCCGGACGAACGCATCAAGCAGCGTCATCGGGAGATGATTTGCGAGTCGGTTCTGCGCTACCTGCAGGCTTGAAAAGATCGCCCGAGCGATCTTTTGATTTTCAGTCATTCATGCTCTGGAAATGCTCAAGCATGCGCTGGGCATCGGGCACCACGCCGCTGAACAGCTCGAACGCCTTCACCGCCTGAAACACCGCCATGTTGCCGCCGTCCAGCGTTCGGCAACCGAGGGCGCGGGCGTGGCGTAGCAGTTCGGTTTCCAGCGGGAAGTAAACGATCTCCGCCACCCACAATTCGGCCCGCAGCAACGCGACCGGCACCGGCATGCCCGGCAGTTTTTTCATGCCCATCGGCGTGGTGTTCACCAGGCCGTCAGCCCGGGCCATGGCGTTCGGCAGGTCATACCCGGCCACCGCCCGACCGACGCCGAAATGCTGATTGAGGTTGTCTGCCAGATCCTGGGCGCGGCGGATATCTACGTCAAAAATGCTCAGCTGTTGTACGCCTTCATTCAATAACGCGTGGGCCACCGCCGCACCTGCGCCGCCAGCGCCCATTTGTACGACACGTTCAACGGCAACGCCCTTCAAACCCCGGCGAAAACCCTCGGCAAAGCCCAGGCAGTCGGTGTTGTGGCCGATGCGTTTGCCATCCTTGAGCACCACCGTGTTGACCGCACCGATACCGCGGGCTTCCGGCGAGAGTTCGTCGAGCAACGGGATGATTGCCTGCTTGCAGGGAAAGGTGATGTTCAGCCCGGTGAAGTTCATCCGTTCGGCAGCCATCAACAGGTCGGGCAGGGCGTTGCTGTCGAGTTTCAACTGATCAAGATCGATCAGGCGATACAGGTAACGCAGCCCTTGGGCATCGCCTTCATGCTCGTGCATGGCCGGTGTGCGGGAAGCCTGGATGCCGGCGCCAATCAGGCCGGCCAGTATCACGTGGTTCTGAGTCACGGCGATCACCCCTTCAAACGATGACTGAAGTGTTCCAGCGCCAGGCGATAGCCATGACTGCCAAAACCGGCCATTACCGCCGTTGCAATGGCGGATACGAATGAGTGGTGGCGAAAGGGCTCGCGGGCGTGCACGTTGGACAGGTGGACTTCGATGACCGGCAGTTCGCTGGCGACCAGGGCGTCGCGAATGGCGACCGAGGTGTGGGTCCACGCGGCCGGGTTGATCACGATCCCGGCGCAGCGGCCACGGGCGGCGTGAATCCAGTCGAGCAATTCGCCTTCATGGTTGGTCTGGCGAAACTCCACTGCCAGGCCGAATTCTTCGGCGGCACGTGCGCACAGGGTCGAGATGTCTGCCAGGGTTTCGTGGCCGTAGGTCGCCGGTTCACGGGTGCCGAGCAGGTTCAGGTTCGGGCCGTTGAGCACCAGAACGATAGGGGGCATCGGAATCTCTCCACTTATTATTTTTGGAATCGGCCGAGGACTTCAGCCTGTGGAGATAAATTGTACTAACTAGTTAATTTGGTCAATTGGAGTGAAGGCACACTGGCGGTTTGTGGGCGGTGATCGGACACTTTCGCTGTTCAGCGCGGCAAATGCTCCACCAGAAAATCAATGAACGCCCTCAAGCGCAGCGGTACATGGCGACTTTGCGGATACAGCAAGGTAAACGGCCGCGCCCGCCCGCCATAGGGCTTGAGCACTTCCACCAGCGAGCCGTCGGCCAGTTCCTTTTCCACGATAAAACGATAGGTCTGAAACAACCCCGCCCCGTGTTTGGCCAAGGTGACACCGCCCAGTACATCATCGGAACAACTGAGGCTGCCCTCGGCCAGAATTTCCCGGGGCACGCCTTTATCGTTGAACAACCAGGCAATGCGCCGGCCGCTGCTGGGCAATTCGTACTGAATGCATTCGTGGTTTTCGAGGTCGTCGAGGGTTTGCGGAGTGCCGGCCCGTTTCAGGTAATCAGGGCTGGCGATCAACACCAGGGCGGCATCTTCCAGCTGCCGGGCGATCAGGCCGGAATCCGGGATGGCTCGTACACGAATCGCCATGTCGTAGCCTTCGCCGACGAAATCGATGTTGCGATTGCTGATGTGCGACTCGACCTTCACCGCCGGATAGCGCGCCCGAAACTCGGRCAACAAAGGCAGGATTCGATGATGTGCGTAGGTGGTCGGAATACTGATGCGCAAGGTACCGGACGGTACTTGCTGCTGGCCCATCACCTCGCGCTGGGCCTCGACCAGTTGCGCCAGGGCCTGGCGACATTCTTCGTAATAACGACGGCCACTGTCGGTCAGTTTCACACTGCGGGTGGTGCGCGCGAACAGGCGCACGCCCAGGCGTTCCTCCATGCGCGACACCGAACGGCTCACGGCAGCGGGGGTAACACCCGCCACCAGCGCCGCGGCAGTAAAACTGCCGGCCTCGGCGGCCAGGCAAAACAGCTCAATACTGCCCAACTGAATATCGTCGAATTGTCGCTGCATGATTGATTACACCGGGGATCAGATGAAGGAACTGGATCAGTATTTATCAGGTGCCAGCGCCGTAATGAAAGGATTTCTTACCATTGCGCGCGGTGTTCCGCAGGGCCGGGTAACGCCAGGACGCCAGCCTGAGGACACAAGAAATGATTCGACGGCCAATGCCAGCGGTCGGATTTTCCAGGGAGTGTCGAATTCTCGGATTCATTAACCTAACGGATGGGTTAGCATGAAGGTATGCAATTACAAAGGACTGTCGGTAGTGATCATGTTGCGAGACGAGCATTGTCCGCCTCATGCGCATGTGGAGGCGGGTACGTGGAGTGCGAGATTCAGGTTCAGTTTTTGGCACAACGGTGTCGAACTCTGGGATGTAGTTCCGCTTTCGCGTCGGCCACCGATCGCGGTGCTTGAGGGATTGCGCCAATCGCTGCAGCAACCTGCCCATTTGCGGCGCGCCCGCGGCATCTGGTGGCGAAAACTACAAACAGCTTGTCTCGATAATCAATTGTGGGACTGGCAAAGCAACGAAGTCGTTGTGGTGAAAAGGGTTGTCAGTACTACCAATATGATTGGATCGGCTTGCTACGAACCTGAATCGAACAGGACGTTGCTATCCCTGATAGGTGCACAGGAGAGTGTGGAGATCGAGTTATGAAAACGATAAAAGCCAAGGTTCAGGCCGATAGTCCCGTAACGGAAAGTAGCCTGGACAAAGCCATTGAACGTGGCGAGTTACGTAGAAAAAATAGCCTGCAAGCGACAGCGGTTACCTACCTGGCCCCCTGTCTGGCCGTCAGCTTCGAAGATGGCAGCGGCGTATTGTTGCCCGTGGCCAACTATTCGGAGTTCGATGATTTTGAGGGCGGGGACTTCGCCAGTCTAACGGTCGGCTATGCGGGTACTGCCCTGTGCCATGAAGGCAAGGACCTGCATGTATCTATCGCCGGGATGATTTCTGCGAGCAAGCCGCTGATGGCCATGGCGGCCTCGGTCGTCGCTTCGCGCAATGGTCGCCAGAGCAGCGCCGCAAAGTCTGAAGCTGCGCGGGCCAACGGCAGGAAAGGCGGGCGCCCGCGCAAGGTCGATGTTGTCTTGTAAGCTCCCACAAAAAAGCCGTCGTGAAGACGGCTTTTTTGTGCCTGGCAGGCGCCATCAACGGCGGGTCAACAACACCCCGGATTCCATGTGATGGGTCCAGGGGAACTGGTCGAACATCGCGCATCGGGTGATGCGGTGGGTGTCGTGCAGTTGGGCGATATTGGCCGCCAGGGTCTCCGGATTGCAGGAGATGTACAGGATGTTGTCGAAGCGCCGGGTCAGTTCGCAGGTGTCCGGGTCCATGCCGGCGCGAGGCGGGTCGACGAATACACTGCCGAACTCGTAGCTCTTGAGGTCGATGCCGTGCAGGCGGCGGAACGGACGCACTTCGTTCAGGGCTTCGGTCAGTTCTTCGGCGGATAGACGCACCAGGGTGACGTTATTCACCGCATTCTCGCTGAGATTGCTCAGCGCCGCGTTGACCGAGGTCTTGCTGATTTCGGTGGCTAGCACTTTGCGCACGCGAGTGGCGAGCGGCAGGGTGAAGTTGCCGTTGCCGCAATACAGCTCCAGCAAATCATCGSWGCGATCGCCMAGCGCGTCGTACGCCCAGTTGAGCATCTTCTGGTTCACCGTGCCGTTGGGCTGGGTGAACGCGCCTTCCGGCTGGCGGTAGCTGAAGGTGCGGCCGCCGACGTCCAGTTGCTCGACTACGTAATCGTGGCCAATGACTTCGCGCTTGCCCTTGGAGCGGCCGATGACGCTGACGTTCAGGTCCGTCGCCAGTTTCGACGCCGCCGCGTGCCAGTGCTCGTCCAGCGGGCGGTGATAGCACAAGGTAATCATCGCGTCGCCAGCCAGCGTGGTCAGGAACTCCACCTGGAACAGCTTGTGACTCAGGGCCGTGCTGGCTTGCCATGCTGCCTTGAGTTGCGGCATCAACTGGTTGATGCGCAGGCTGGCAATCGGGAACTCTTCGATCAGGATTGGCGTGCGTTTGTCTTCCTGGGAAAACATTGCGTAATGACGCTCGCCGGCCTCGCGCCACAGGCGGAACTCGGCGCGCAGGCGGAAGTTTTTCAGCGGCGAATCGAAAACGGCTGGCTCGGGTRCATCGAACGGGGCCAGCAAGTCACGCAAGCGCGTGACCTTTTCTTCGAGCTGAACGGCATAGGCCTGGGAATCAAAAGTCATGCGTTGAACCAACCCAGCTTGATCACGAACAGAATCGACAGGATCACCAGTGCCGGGTTCAGCTCACGGCCGCGACCGGACATCAGCTTGATGGCGGTCCAGGAAATGAAACCGAAGGCGATGCCATTGGCGATGGAATAAGTGAACGGCATCGCCAGCGCAGTGATTACCACCGGCGCGGCAACGGTGATGTCGTCCCAGTCTATTTCGGCCAGGCCGGATGTCATCAGCACGGCGACGAACAGCAGGGCCGGTGCAGTGGCGAAGGCTGGAACGCTGGCGGCCAGTGGCGAGAAGAACAGCGCCAGCAGGAACAGGATCGCGACCACGACGGCGGTCAGGCCGGTGCGGCCACCGGCACTCACGCCAGCGGCGGATTCGATGTAGCTGGTGGTGGTCGAGGTGCCCAGCAGGGAACCGGCCATGGCTGCAGTGCTGTCGGCGATCAGCGCGCGACCCATTTTCGGCATGTGACCGTCCTTGCTCATCAATCCGGCACGCTTGGCGACGCCGATCAGAGTGCCGGAGTTATCGAACAGGTCGACGAACAGGAAGGCGAAGATCACGCTGACCAGACCGATGTCCAGTGCGCCCTTGATGTCCAGTTGCAAGAAGGTCGGGGCCAGGGACGGCGGCATCGACATCACGCCGCCGAACGGGGTGAAGCCCATCACGATCGAAACGATGGTCACCACCAGAATGCCGATCAGCACCGCACCGCGCACGGCAAGGGCTTCGAGCGCGACGATCAGGGCAAACCCGAGGGTGGCGAGAATCGGAGCCGGTTGTTTCAGGTCACCGAGGCCGACCATGGTCGCCGGGTTGCTGACCACGATTCCGGCATTGTGCAGGGCGATCAGCGCCAGGAACAGGCCGATGCCGGCAGCAATCGCCGAGCGCAGCGGTAGCGGGATGCTATTGATGATCCATTCACGGATGCGGAAGATCGACAGCAGAAAGAAACACACCGCCGAGATGAACACCGCGCCCAGTGCCACTTGCCAGGTGTGGCCCATGTGCAGGACCACGGTGTAGGTGAAGAAGGCGTTCAGGCCCATGCCCGGTGCGAGGGCGATCGGGTAGTTGGCGATCAGGCCCATGGTCGTCGAGCCGATGGCGGCTGCCAGACAGGTGGCGACAAACACCGCGCCCTTGTCCATGCCGGTCTCGCCGAGGATGCTCGGGTTGACGAACAGAATGTAGGCCATGGCCAAAAAGGTCGTGACGCCCGCCAGAATCTCGGTCCGCACGTTGGTGTTGTGTGCCTTGAGTTGAAACAGCCTTTCCAGCATGTCTGCTCCCCGTGGCGCGCCGGGCGCCGTGAATGTATCGACCTCAACAGCAAAGCACAGGCAGCAGAGCGCGCCTGGAAATTACTGTGGGCCGGAAAAAGCCGCGCATCATACCAGTAGCTTGGGGATATGGCTGCTTATGGCGGTGATCGTCGTCGATGTTTTGCGACAACACCAAGTACGCCATACTGTGCGCTGGTTTTTTGGGTGGATGGGGCCTGCATGAAAAGGCGTCTGGTTAGCGTGTTCGGCGTATGGATGGCGTTGTTTCTCGGGGCTCAAACGGCCGTGGCGGCCTCTGCTGCGCCACTGACGCAATTGAAGGTGCTCAAAGTCGCGTCGCCGTCCTGTGGTGTTGAAAACATCGACGAAGGGCAAACCCGGACTCGCTGCGATCACAATGGCCCGAACATCACGGTATACGTGCTGGAAGTGGGTTATGGACGCGAGGCCCATGTCGCCCTGGACGGTTTCGAAGTGAATGGCACCCGCACACCGGTCTGCGCGTTCAAGAACGGCAACCTGACCAGTTGCACCCCCGGGGAAAAAACCGTCGGCTATTTGTATGCCCTCGATCTGGCTGGCAAGCAGGAAGGCACGCTGACCTTCAGCAATACCTCGATCAACGCGCCCGGCAATACGATGTCGACGCAGCTTTTCATCAAGTAACCACAGGTCCCGAACAAGGGGCAGGAAAGCTGGCTACGCTTAAAAGATCACTCTGTGGACAATACCTGATGACCTTTAGAGCCTTGATTGCCCTCGCCGAGGGCACCGATGACCTGCAAACCGTGACCCTGATCGACGTACTGCGCCGCGCCAAAATAGAAGTGGTGGTGGCCAGTATCGAAGGGCGGCGCATGCTCACCTGCGCCCGCGGCACGCGCCTGACGTCCGATGCCATGCTGGTGGATTTGCTGGCGCAGCCCTTCGACCTGATCGCCTTGCCGGGTGGTGCGGTGGGTTCGCAGCACTTGGCAGCCCACCAACCCCTGCAACAATTGATCAAGGATCAGGCGGCAGCCGGTCGCCTGTTCGCCGGCATCGCCGAGGCGCCCGCCGTGGCGCTGCAGGCCTTTGGCGTATTGCGTCAACGGCGCATGACCTGCCTGCCCTCGGCCAGCCATCAATTGTTGGGCTGTAACTTCGTTGATCAACCGGTGGTGGTCGACGGCAATTGCATCACCGCCCAGGGCTCGGCTGGCGCCTTGGCATTTGCCCTGGCGCTGGTGGAACAACTCTGCGGAAAAGCCACACGTGCGGCGGTGGCGGGGGAATTGCTGGTTTAGCCTGCTTGGACTTTTGCTTCTTCCCTTTCTTCATCTTTAGCCACGTGCATGCGATCGCGGCTGGCCAGTGTCGGGAACAGTTTGACCCACGCCCCGGTTACCACCAGCGTGCCGATCCCGCCCATGACCACGGCTGGCACGGTACCGAACCAGTGGGCAGTCAGGCCCGATTCGAATTCGCCCAACTGGTTCGAAGCACCGATGAACAGACCATTCACGGCGCTGACCCGGCCGCGCATTTCGTCCGGGGTTTCCAGTTGCACGAACGAGGCGCGGATCACCATGCTGATCATGTCTGCCGCGCCCAATACCACCAGCACCGCCAGGGAAAACCAGAACGAGGTCGACAGGCCGAAGGCAATGGTTGCCACGCCGAAGATGCCCACGGCGGTGAACATCACCCGCCCGACGTTGCGCTCCACGGCAAACCGCGCCAGGAACAGCGACATCAGCAGCGCACCCACTGCCGGTGCCGAGCGCAACAGGCCCAGCCCCCACGGGCCGGTCAACAGGATGTCCTTGGCGAACACCGGCAGCAACGCCGTCGCACCACCCAAGAGCACCGCGAACAGATCGAGGGAGATCGCCCCGAGAATGTCCGGACGACTGCGGATAAAGCGAATGCCCGCCAGCAATGAATCCAGAGTGGCCTTGCCCTTGTTCAGCGGGGTTTGCCGGGCTGGCAGGTTGAGCATCAGCGAACAGGCGATGACATACAAAAGCACCGTCGGGCCATACACCCAGACGCTGCCGAAGGCGTAGAGCAAACCGCCGAGGGCCGGGGCGACGATGGTTGCCGATTGCTGGGCCGATTGCGCGGCGGCCACCGCACGGGGAAACAGCGCGCTGGGCACTATGCTGGGCAGCAGCGCCTGGGTGGTCGGCATTTCAAAGGACCGCGCGGCGCCGAGCAGGAAGGCCAGGATAAAGATCATTTCCCGGGTGACATGATCGGTGGCACTGCCGATGGCCAACGACAGGGCGATCAGTGCCTGCACGGACTGGCAGATCGCCGCGACCTTGCGCCGGTCATAGCGGTCGGCGACGTGTCCTGTGTGCAGCATGAACAGCACGCGCGGGGCGAACTCGACCAGGCCGACCAGACCCAGGTCGAGCACGTTGCCGGTCAATTGATACAGGTTCCAGCCGATGGCCACGGTGAGCATCTGGAAGCCGCTGGCGGTGAATACCCGGGCCATCCAGAACGCGAGAAAAGGGCGATGGTGACGTAACAGCAAGGGCTCTTGGCTGGGCATCTGCGGGACAATCTGGGGAGAGGGGAGCGGCGAGATTATCACCAACCTGTAACAGGAAGTTGTCATGGCACAAAATTTAGTTAGCCAGACATCTATTTCCTCAACGCTCCCACAGTGAATGTGTTGCAGCCAATGACAAAAGCCGTGAGGCAACTTGTCACGCGGCAAAAGACCACGCGGTTCATCCCCGAAATTGGGACTACTCTTTCAACGTTGATTGATCCAGATCAAAACCCACAAAAGGAATTGATCCGGCGGCCGCAAGGCCAGATTCCCTGCGTTGTGATGCGTGCAAAAAAAGAACAAACAGAGATTCGCCACACTCCATATCCGTGGGGACCGTGGGTGCAGGCTTCCAGCCAGCAGCCGTACTACCTGACAGAGGAAGACTTATGTTCGGTTTAGAGGCACTTGATCTCGCCCGAATTCAGTTCGCGTTCACCATCTCGTTCCACATCCTGTTTCCGGCCATCACCATCGGCCTGGCGAGTTACCTGGCGGTACTCGAAGGCCTGTGGCTGAAAACCCATAACGACACCTACCGTGACCTCTACCATTTCTGGTCGAAAATCTTTGCCGTCAACTTCGGCATGGGGGTGGTTTCCGGCCTGGTCATGGCCTATCAGTTCGGCACCAACTGGAGCCGCTTCTCGGACTTCGCCGGTTCCGTGACAGGGCCGTTGCTGACCTATGAAGTGCTCACGGCGTTCTTCCTCGAGGCCGGGTTCCTCGGCGTCATGCTGTTTGGCTGGAACAAGGTCGGACGTGGCCTGCACTTCTTCGCTACCGTAATGGTGGCCATCGGTACATTGATCTCGACGTTCTGGATTCTTGCCTCCAATAGCTGGATGCAGACCCCGCAGGGCTTCGAGATCGTCAACGGTCAGGTCATACCCACCGACTGGCTGGCGGTTATCTTCAACCCGTCGTTCCCGTATCGCCTGATGCACATGGCCACGGCGGCGTTTGTCGCCACGGCCTTCTTCGTCGGTTCCTCCGCGGCCTGGCATTTGCTGCGCGGCAGGGACAACCCGGCGATCCGCAAAATGCTCTCGATGGCCATGTGGATGGCATTGATCGTCGCGCCGATCCAGGCGGTCATCGGTGATTTCCACGGTCTGAACACGCTTGAGCATCAGCCGGCGAAAATCGCCGCGATCGAGGGCCACTGGGAGAACGTCGGTAACGAAGCGACTCCGCTGATCCTGTTCGGCTGGCCGGACATGAAGGAGGAGAAAACCAGGTTCGCCGTCGAAATCCCGTACCTGGGCAGCCTGATTCTCACGCACTCCCTGGACAAACAGGTGCCGGCGCTCAAGGAGTTCCCGCCTGAAGACCGGCCGAATTCGACTATCGTGTTCTGGTCATTCCGGATCATGGTCGGCCTGGGCTTGCTGATGATTTTCACCGGTTTGTGGAGCCTGTGGCTGCGCAAGCGTGACACCCTCTACTCCTCGCGGCCGTTCCTGTACCTGGCGCTGTGGATGGGGCCGTCCGGTCTGATCGCTCTCCTCGCCGGCTGGTTCACCACCGAAATCGGCCGTCAGCCGTGGGTGGTCTACGGCCTGATGCGCACGGCGGATGCGTCGTCTAACCACAGCTTCATGCAGATGAGCATCACCCTGATCCTGTTTGTCGTGGTTTATTTCGCGCTGTTTGGTGCCGGTCTTGGCTACATGATGCGTCTGGTGCGCAAGGGGCCGAAGATCGACGAAGGCAAGGAAACCAACGACGGTGGCCCTGGCCAGAAACGCACACCGGCCCGGCCGTTTTCCGCAGCCGACGACGACCACATCGACGCCGATCACAGCCTGACCAAGGAGATTTGAATCATGGGAATTGATCTTCCGCTGATCTGGGCCGTGATCATCATCTTCGGCATCATGATGTACGTGGTCATGGACGGTTTCGACCTGGGCATCGGCATTCTCTTCCCGTTCATTCCGGGCAAGACCGATCGCGATGTGATGATGAACACCGTCGCCCCGGTCTGGGATGGCAACGAGACCTGGCTGGTGTTGGGTGGCGCGGCGTTGTTCGGCGCGTTTCCGCTGGCCTATTCGGTGGTGCTCTCGGCGTTGTACCTGCCGCTGATCCTGATGTTGATCGGGTTGATCTTCCGCGGTGTGGCCTTCGAGTTCCGTTTCAAGGCCAGGGACGACAAGCGCCATCTGTGGGACAAGGCGTTCATCGGTGGTTCGGTCACTGCGACGTTCTTCCAGGGTGTAGCGCTCGGTGCGTTCATCGATGGACTGCCAGTGGTCAATCGGCAGTTCGCCGGTGGTTCACTGGACTGGCTGACCCCATTCACGATGTTCTGTGGTGCGGCGCTGGTGGTGGCGTATGCGCTACTCGGTTGCACCTGGCTGATCATGAAGACCGAAGGCAAGTTGCAGGAACAGATGCATGACCTGGCCCGGCCATTGGCCTTCGTGCTGCTGGCGGTGATTGGCATCGTCAGCATCTGGACCCCGTTGGCCCACGCAGAAATCGCCGCACGCTGGTTCACCATGCCGAATCTGTTCTGGTTCATGCCGGTGCCGATTCTGGTGCTGCTGACGATGTACGGACTGATCCGCGCCGTGGCCCGCAACGCGCACTACACGCCGTTCCTGCTGACCCTGGTGCTGATCTTCCTCGGTTACAGCGGGTTGGGCATCAGCCTGTGGCCGAACATCATCCCGCCGTCGATCTCGATCTGGGACGCCGCCGCGCCGCCGCAAAGCCAGGGCTTCATGCTGGTGGGCACACTGTTCATCATTCCGTTCATCCTGGGCTACACCTTCTGGAGCTACTACGTGTTCCGCGGCAAGGTCACCCATGAAGACGGTTATCACTAGCCCTGTGCACCGCGAACCTGTGGGAGCGAGCTCGCTCGCGATGGCGTCGGAAGCGACGCCATCAATCTTGAAGAGGATTGAAACGTTATGGCCGCCAAACATTCCCTGCACGACATTGAAGAAGCCGAAAAAAAGCCGCTGTGGCAGCGGCTCGGCTGGTTGGCCCTGATCTGGGTCGGCAGTGTGGGCGCCTTGTTCATCGTCGCCAGCCTGATGCGTCTGTTCATGAACGCGGCCGGCCTGACCACGCACTGACATCTCCCCCGTGGCCTCAGGGCACGGATTTACGACCCTCCGACCGGAGGGTTTTTTTTACTGTTACTTGCGCGCCTTGAGGATGACGAATTTCGGATTGGCTGCCACTTGTTCGACACCACGGAACAATCGCGCGAGCTTGCTGTGGTAACCCAGGTGACGATTGCCGACGATGTACAGCGCGCCGCCCACGACCAGCGCTTCGCGCGCTTGCTGGAACATCCGCCAGGCCAGGAAATCGCCCACCACCTGTTGCTGGTGAAACGGTGGATTGCACAGCACGACATCAAGCGATTGCGGTTCCTGGCCGGCCAGGCCATCACCGGCACGCACGATCACTTCCCGTTCACCCAAGGCTGCGCGCCAGTTCTCGGACGCCGACTGTACGGCCATGAACGACTCGTCCACCAGCGTATAGTGGGCCTCGGGGTTTTGCAGGGCGCTGGCGATGGCCAGGACGCCGTTGCCGCAGCCGAGATCGGCGACCCGCGCCGAGCCGAGGTTTTTCGGCAAGTGCGGCAGGAAGGCTCGCGTGCCGATGTCCAGGCCTTCGCGGCAAAACACATTGGCGTGGTTGAGCAGTTCGATAGCCGGTTCGTCGAGTCTGTATCGCGTTGGGTAAGGCGATACAACTGGCGTTTTGTCTTGCGCCGTGGCAATCAATAGCCGCGCCTTCTTCACGGCCAACGAGGCTTGTACCGGGCCGATGTAACGCTCCAGCAAGTCGCCCGCGGCCCGGGGCAGATGCTTGATCATGGCTGCGGCAACCACTTGGGTACCGGGTGCCAGTTGGCCTTGCAGGCGGATCAGTTGTTCTTCCAGCAGCGCCAGGGTTTTCGGTACACGGATCAGCACGCAGTCGAACGGCCCGGCAAGGGTTTCGCTGGCGGGGACGCTCGGCACCGCATCAAATGCCAGGCCGTTGCGCACCAGATTCTTTTCCAGCCCCTGCAAGGCCAGGAACGAATCACCGCTGCTGACCACCCGCACTTTACCCGCGAGACTGGCCGCCAATGCGCCGAAACTGTCATTGAGCACCAATACCCGGGTGTCCGACGCCGGCTGCTGTTCGGCCAGATGATTGAGCAGGTATTCATCGGCTGCATCGAAAGCTTGCAGCGGTTCGTTCTGCTGTTCGGGCTGGCGGATCAGGTCGAGGCTGGCGAAGGGTGTTTCGAGCAAAGGCATGGGGCGGGGCTCTGGGTAATCAACGGAT
Source organism: Pseudomonas sp. P4_C3 (assembly GCF_056402075.1). Taxonomy (NCBI): domain Bacteria; kingdom Pseudomonadati; phylum Pseudomonadota; class Gammaproteobacteria; order Pseudomonadales; family Pseudomonadaceae; genus Pseudomonas; species Pseudomonas sp. P4_C3. The sequence goes on along the minus strand of NZ_JBFUIC010000051.1, from coordinate 4,410 downwards.
GTCCCGCTGCCTAAGGCGTTGGAGCGGGCGGAGCCGACCGAGTGTACTGCGTCGTGAAGGTCTACACGCCATCACTCAGGAGGGACCGCAAATGGTACGTTTTTTTTACCTGGATTACCCGCAGGTTTTCCCGTAGTCGGGCGCTTTCAGATGGCTCCGGACCGGGCCGCGGCGATGACTGCCGCAATCTTGTTGTTGACGCCGAGCTTCTCGATAGACCTGTGCACATGAAAGTTGATGGTGCGTTCACTCAAATTGAGGATCCTGGCAATTTCATAGGCCGTCTTGCCATCGGCCGACAGTTTCAATACTTCGAGTTCCCGCCGCGACAAGGGGGGAGCCTGGGGGTGAGCCGGTTTTTTCGGTTGCATTGCGATCGCCAGAGCGTGCAAATGGCGGCTGATGAACACCGAGAACCCAAGATGCTCGTACAGCTCATAGGCTGAAATCGGGCAATGGCTTCTGGCCAGGCTGAAAATGCTGCGCAGACCGGTTTCCTCATCAAAGATCGCCTGGGACCAGCCATGCTGCAAGCCTTGTTGTCGCAGCAACTGCCATAACCATGGCGTCCTGGAAAAAAGCTCTTCACTCCAGAGAACAGGCAACATTGAATGATTGCAATGCGCCACTATTGGATCTATTTGCATGGCGTTGTTTTTTTCATATTGAGTATTCCACTCATGGGGGTAGTTGTTCAGGTTCACCGTACTGGTGTCGACCCCGAATGAGTTTGAAGTAATTGAAAAGCCACAAAATTTATATCCAAGGTTTCTGGCGAAATTGAGCGCGATTCGATAGGCAGTACTGATCTCTTGTGTGTGCGTCAATTGTTTGAGCTGCGACTMCTTCCAGATCTCCATACAGTGATCTCCATTAGTGTGTCTTCTGGGTGCAGTATTGGATCCAGGATCCGGCACGCCACGAAGTGTAGGACATTTCCTGCGGAAGTGATTCGACAATTTTGCTCTTTTGACTGTTGGAAAAGTGTGCTCAAGGTTCTTAGGGGATAAATGGTTATGAAATGCCACATATAATTTTATATGTAGGGTTGTGTTCGTATTCTGTAATCGACTACTAGTGCGCATTAATGTCACTACAAATTGTCGGTGGTTACGCTGCTTTCTTTGCGGGACACTGGGGTATCTGTTGATTGGAGCCTTCCATGTCCGTCAGTGAAGAAAAATTTACGCGCCAGACCTTGCTCGAGGTTCATCCGCTGACCCCGAACCTGTTTACCCTGCGCGCCACGCGGGATGCAGGGTTTCGTTTTCGGGCGGGGCAGTTTGCCCGGTTGGGCGTCACCAAGGCTGACGGCAGCACGGTATGGCGCGCCTACTCCATGGTGTCCTCGCCCTTTGACGAGTTCCTCGAGTTCTTTTCCATTGTCGTACCGGGCGGTGAGTTCACCAGTGAACTGAGCCGCCTGGGCGTTGACGATACGTTGCTGGTCGACCGCCAGGCCTTCGGCTACTTGACGCTGGACCGTTTTGTCGATGGCCGCGACCTGTGGTTGTTATCCACAGGTACGGGCATCGCACCGTTCCTGTCGATACTCCAGGATTTCGACGTCTGGGAGAGATTCGAGCGGATCATCCTGGTCTACAGCGTTCGCGAAGCCCGGGAACTGGCTTATCAGGAGCTGATCGCGGGGCTGGCGCAACTTGAGTATCTGGCTGAGTACGCACACAAATTGCAATTCATCGCCACAGTCACTCGTGAGCAGCATCCTGGCGCATTGAACGGGCGGATCACCACACTGATTGAAAACGGCGAGTTGGAGCGCAGCGCGGGAGTTGCGCTGACGCCTGAGCATTCACGGGTCATGCTGTGCGGCAACCCGCAGATGATCGATGATACGCGCAAGTTGCTTAAACAGCGGGACATGCACTTGAGCCTCAGCCGGCGACCCGGCCAAGTGGCGGTGGAAAACTTCTGGTAAGCAAAACGGCGCCTCAGAGGCGCCGTTTTTTGCCAGTGCAGTCAAGGCCGGTTGTTTTGGGCCTTGAGCAAGTCGCGGATCTCGCCCAGCAACTCTTCTTCCTTGGTGGGAACCGGCGGCAGGCTAGGGGCCACGGACTCCTCACGCTTCAGGCGGTTGATGGCCTTGACGCCCATGAAGATCGCAAAGGCGACGATGACGAAGTCGATGATGGTCTGGATGAACTTGCCATAGGCCAGCACCACCGCAGGGATGGCGCCGTCTGCTGCCTTGAGCGTTATGGCCAGATCACTGAAGTCCACGCCACCGATCAGCATCCCGATTGGCGGCATGATCAGGTCACCGACAAACGAGGTAACGATCTTGCCGAAGGCCGCACCGATGATGATGCCGACAGCCATGTCAACCACGTTGCCTTTGACCGCGAAGGCCTTGAACTCGTTTAGCACGCCCATAGGTTATTCCTTGTTACAGATGAGGTAGATGTGCGCAGTGTAAATCAGCAAATCGCATCCTGCTCGAATCAACTGCCTGCTGTGCTTGCCAGCCATTGACCCGGGCGGTGTTGAAAAATTCACCGATTGATCTCATCTGAGGTCGGACAGGCCTTCTGAGGCGTTCGCATGCGACTTTTTTTCAGCGAAATGGCGTCATTTGTGTGGGCGAGCCAAGGTTGAGCGACCATTCCTGAATCGGGACGCTCAAGATGATCGGGCAGTTAGTGGCCAAGAGGCTGCATTGAAAGTTAAATGCAGGTGCAGTGATATGAACTGTTTCGTTAGTTTGGTGTTTCTGACAAGTTGCGCGTTTCTCTGAATCACTGTCGCGTTTTGTGTGAATGTTTTCGAAGTTGTGCAAAAAGTATGTAAGTGAACAAAGTCTGTATAGGTTTTCGAAGTGTGCGGTATGGCATGTCCCTAGCGTTTGTTGGCCGAGTTGAGCGAAAAACTTATACAAGGTTTTGTAGGGTGGGTGTATCTCAATATACCTGTGTTTAATAAGGTTATTTGAAGTCATCAAAAGGGTTGCGAAATATCTGGCCGCACTCGCGCGCCTTGGCTGAGCTATCATCGCGTTTTTTTCCGGGAGTTCCGATGGCCAAGGCCAAGCGCATGTACGGCTGCACCGAGTGCGGCTCAACCTTCCCCAAATGGGCCGGCCAGTGCGGTGAGTGCGGGGCTTGGAACACGCTTACCGAAACCATGGTGGAAAGCGGCGGGGCAGCCGCCCCCAGCGGTCGTACCGGCTGGACCGGCCAGCAGGCGCAGATCAAGACTCTGGCCGAAGTCAGTGTCGAAGAAATTCCGCGCTTCTCTACCGCTTCCAGCGAGCTGGACCGGGTTCTGGGTGGTGGTCTGGTGGATGGCTCGGTGGTGCTGATCGGTGGCGACCCCGGCATCGGCAAGTCGACCATTCTGCTGCAAACCTTGTGCAACCTCGCCAAGAGCATGCCGGCGCTGTACGTCACCGGCGAGGAATCCCAACAGCAAGTGGCCATGCGTGCGCGGCGCCTGGGGTTGCCTCAGGATCAATTGCGGGTCATGACCGAAACCTGCATCGAAACCATCATTGCCACGGCCCGTCAGGAAAAGCCCAGGGTGATGGTGATCGACTCGATCCAGACGATATTTACCGAGCAATTGCAATCGGCACCGGGCGGTGTATCCCAGGTGCGCGAAAGCGCGGCGTTGCTGGTGCGTTATGCCAAACAGAGCGGCACGGCGATTTTCCTGGTGGGCCACGTCACCAAGGAAGGCGCGCTGGCTGGCCCTCGTGTGCTGGAGCACATGGTCGACACCGTGCTGTATTTCGAAGGCGAGTCCGACGGGCGCCTGCGTCTGCTGCGGGCGGTGAAGAACCGCTTCGGTGCAGTCAATGAACTGGGCGTTTTCGGCATGACCGACAAAGGACTGAAAGAAGTCTCCAACCCGTCGGCGATTTTTCTGACCCGTGCCCAGGAAGAAGTCCCGGGCAGTGTGGTGATGGCAACATGGGAAGGCACACGGCCGATGCTGGTGGAGGTTCAGGCACTGGTGGACGACAGTCACCTGGCCAACCCGCGTCGGGTCACGCTGGGGCTGGATCAAAACCGGCTGGCGATGTTGCTGGCGGTGCTGCACCGTCACGGTGGCATTCCGACCCACGATCAGGACGTCTTTCTCAACGTGGTCGGCGGGGTCAAGGTGCTGGAAACGGCGTCCGACCTGGCGTTGATGGCGGCGGTGATGTCCAGTTTGCGCAACCGGCCGTTGCCCCACGATCTGCTGGTGTTCGGTGAAGTCGGGCTTTCCGGTGAAGTGCGTCCGGTGCCGAGCGGTCAGGAGCGTTTGAAAGAAGCCGCCAAGCACGGCTTCAAGCGGGCCATCGTGCCCAAGGGCAATGCGCCGAAAGAGGCGCCGGCGGGGTTGCAGATCATTGCCGTTACTCGCCTGGAGCAGGCACTCGACGCGTTATTCGAGTAACGCCTATCC
>NZ_JBFUIC010000050.1:0-28931 GCF_056402075.1 Pseudomonas sp. P4_C3 | reverse complement strand
TGATTTCGCTGCGATAGCGCACCAGCAGGTAGCAGCCAACGAACAGAAACAGGGTATGCAATGGCGGTTTGAACTGACCAAAGTCGATGTCGTTGCCTGGCCCCCAGCACAGGCTGAGCAGTGCCCACGCCAGAAACAACAGGGCTGCAATGACGATCGGTTCGTGCAGCAGTTCTTTGCTGAGCCGCGGACGCAGGCACAGCGCAATCAGTGCCGGAATGCTGAACAGGCCATAGTAAAGCTTGTGATGCACACTGCGCCCTGGCAGGAAAAACAGTGCACAAAGCAGCAATAAATAACCGAGCGGAAGGATCCACAAGCAAATGAAATCGAAGATTCTATTGGACGTGCTGTTCAACGCGTTTAATTGCATGCTGAGTAACTTATTCCTGAATTGAGCGAGCGTACCAAGGCAGGGACATTTGGTGGCTATTTGACGCGCCACAATACACAGACTGTATGCGATTGCCAGAACCCTGGGGAAGCTGTGCTAAAGTCAGCGTCCTTTTTATCGACAATCGCGTGATATGACCGACTCCAGTCTCTGCGCAAGCCCATCGAGCTTGAAAATCTACTTCCGTCTGCTCGGCTATGTCCGGCCGTACATCAGCCTGTTCCTGATCAGCATCGTCGGTTTTCTGATTTTCGCTTCTACACAGCCAATGCTGGGCTACATCCTCAAGTACTTCGTCGACGGTCTGTCCAACCCTGAAGCGGCGCTGTTTCCAACCGTGCCCTACCTGCGGGATCTGCAACTGCTGCAGGCGGTGCCGTTGTTGATCATCCTGATCGCTGCGTGGCAGGGATTGGGGTCGTACCTGGGCAACTACTTCCTGGCCAAGGTTTCCCTGGGCCTGGTCCATGACTTGCGGGTGCAGTTGTTCAACAACCTGCTGGTGTTGCCAAACCGGTATTTCGACAAGCATAACTCGGGGCACCTGATTTCACGTATCACCTTCAACGTGACCATGGTCACGGGGGCGGCAACGGATGCGATCAAGGTCGTAATTCGTGAAGGCATGACGGTGATCTTCCTGTTTGCCTCGCTATTGTTCATGAACTGGCGCCTGACGCTGGTCATGGTCGCCATCCTGCCGCTGATCGCCATCATGGTGCGCACCGCCAGCAAGAAATTCCGCAAGCAGAGCAAGAAAATCCAGCTGGCCATGGGGGACGTGACGCATGTGGCGTCCGAAACGATCCAGGGTTATCGCGTGGTGCGCAGCTTCGGCGGTGAAAAGTACGAAGAGAAACGCTTCTTCGACGCCAGCCAGGGCAACACCGACAAGCAATTGCGCATGACCCGCACCGGCGCCATCTACACGCCGCTACTGCAATTGGTGATCTACACCGCCATGGCCGTGCTGATGTTCCTGGTGCTGTTCCTGCGTGGCGATGCGTCCGCCGGCGACATGGTGGCCTACATCACCCTGGCCGGCCTGCTGCCCAAGCCGATTCGCCAGCTGTCCGAAGTCAGCTCGACCATCCAGAAGGGTGTGGCCGGTGCCGAAAGTATCTTTGAACAACTGGATGTCGAACCTGAAGTCGATACCGGCACCGTCGAGCGTGACGTCGTCAGCGGTCGCCTGGACGTGCGCAACCTCAGCTTTACGTACCCTGACACCGAGCGTCAGGTGCTCAATGACATCAGTTTCTCGGTCGAGCCCGGGCAAATGGTGGCGCTGGTGGGACGTTCGGGCAGCGGCAAGTCGACCCTGGCCAACCTGATTCCGCGTTTCTATCACCACGACAAGGGCGAAATCCTCATCGATGGCGTCGAAGTGGAACAGTACAAACTGTTGAACCTGCGTCAGCATATCGCCCAGGTGACCCAGCACGTGACCCTGTTCAGCGACACCGTGGCCAACAACATCGCCTATGGCGACCTGGCTGGCGCACCCCGTGAAGACATTGAAAAGGCGGCCAAGGATGCCTATGCAATGGACTTCATTGCTCAGTTGCCTGAAGGCCTGGACACCCAGGTTGGGGAAAACGGTGTGCTGCTGTCCGGTGGTCAGCGCCAGCGCCTGGCGATTGCCCGGGCATTGTTGAAGAATGCTCCGCTGCTGATTCTCGACGAGGCGACTTCGGCACTCGATACCGAGTCCGAGCGGCATATTCAGGCAGCCCTGGATCAGGTCATGAAAGGTCGCACCACGCTGGTGATCGCTCACCGCTTGTCGACCATCGAGAAGGCCGACCTGATCCTGGTCATGGATCAGGGGAAAATCGTCGAGCGCGGCACCCATGATCAACTGCTGGCGCAAAACGGCTACTACTCGCGCCTCAACGCGATGGGCCTCGACGCCCCGGCCGAAGACATCGCCTGACCGCGAAAGGGCGAGCCWGGCTCGCCCTTTCGCGCACCCGACGTGCAACGCGTCCGGTGATTTGTATCCAGACCTTTACGCTTCTTGACCAAGCCGGAATTCATCCCATGGGTTTGTATCGGGCTGCCCGGGAAGGCCGGATCAAGGATTTCACCGGCATCGACAGTCCCTACGAGGTGCCGCTGCATGCGGAGTGTGATATCGATACGCAGGCGATGGAAATGAGCGACGCGTGCCGTCGTCTGGCGTTTTTTTTGCTCAAAAAACGAGCAATAAAGCCCGGCGAATAATCCGGTTGCAGCCACCGCACAAGCCGACACCAACCCTGTGTTAATATCGCGCCCCTGTTCATTCTGTATGTGGGTTGCACCATGAAGTTGTCCATGCCGCGATTCGATCAAGCCCCCGTCTTGGTGGTCGGCGATGTCATGCTCGACCGTTACTGGCATGGTGGTACCTCACGGATTTCTCCTGAGGCGCCGGTGCCGGTGGTCAAGGTCGATCACATCGAGGACCGTCCGGGCGGCGCTGCCAACGTTGCCTTGAACATTGCCGCCCTGGGGGCCCCGGCCTCGCTGGTCGGTGTAACCGGCGACGATGAAGCCGCCAACAGCCTGGTCAACAGCCTCAAGGGCGCCGGCGTGCGGGCCATCTTCCAGCGCATTGCGCACCAGCCGACCATCGTCAAGCTGCGGGTCATGAGCCGTCACCAGCAATTGCTGCGTATCGACTTCGAAGAACCCTTCGCCACTGACGCGCTGGCGCTGGCCGTGCAGGTCGATGAGTTACTCGAAGGCATCAAGGTGCTGGTGCTGTCCGACTACGGCAAAGGCGCGCTGAAAAACCATCAGGCGCTGATCCAGGCCGCCCGTGCCCGTGGCATTCCGGTGCTGGCCGATCCCAAGGGCAAGGATTTCTCGATCTACCGCGGTGCGAGCCTGATCACGCCGAATCTCAACGAATTCGAAACCATCGTCGGTGGTTGCGCCGATGAGCACGAATTGGTGAGCAAGGGCGCGCAGTTGATGCACGACCTGGACCTCGGTGCCTTGCTGGTGACACGTGGCGAGCACGGCATGACCTTGTTGCGTCCGGATCACCCGGCGCTGCACTTGCCGGCCCGTGCCCGTGAAGTGTTCGACGTGACCGGTGCCGGCGATACGGTGATATCCACTCTGGCGGCCGCGATGGCCGCTGGCGAAGAACTGCCTCACGCGGTGGCTCTGGCCAATCTGGCGGCCGGTATCGTGGTCGGCAAACTCGGTACGGCGGCCATCAGTGCGCCGGAACTGCGTCGTGCGATTCAGCGTGAGGAAGGTTCCGAGCGTGGAGTGCTGGGCCTTGAGCAGCTGTTGCTGGCGGTCGACGATGCCCGCGCGCACAACGAGCGGATCGTGTTCACCAACGGTTGCTTCGACATCCTGCACGCCGGTCACGTGACCTATCTGGAACAGGCACGGGCCCAGGGCGATCGCCTGATCGTCGCGATCAACGACGATGCATCGGTCAGCCGCCTGAAAGGGCCGGGCCGTCCGATCAACAGTGTCGACCGGCGCATGGCGGTACTGGCCGGTCTGGGTGCGGTGGACTGGGTCATCAGTTTCTCGGAAGGCACTCCGGAAAACCTGCTGAGCGCGGTCAAGCCGGACGTGCTGGTCAAGGGCGGCGACTATGGGATCGACCAGGTGGTCGGCGCGGACATCGTGACGGCCTACGGCGGTACCGTGAAAGTGCTGGGGCTGGTGGAAAACAGCTCGACCACGGCGATTGTCGAGAAGATCCGCAAGTCGTAGGAGCTGGCGTAGCCTGCGATCTTTTCCGGTAGCCTGGGGATCGTAAAATCAAAAGATCGCAGCCTGCGGCAGCTCCTGCATGGAGTACGCAGGCTGCGATCTTTTGCGTTTAAGAGCTTACCTTTTTACGCGGCACGATTTTCTTCAGCAGCAATTTGGCCTTGCCGCGCAACCGCGCCAGGCCTGAATCCTTCCCTGGCGGGGTCAGACCCTGCTGCCTCACCCAGTCCTTCCAGCGAATTCGCTCGTCGCGAACCAGCCAGCCTTCCTGTTGGGCGAAACTCTCGGCCAGGTATAGTCCGCGCGTGCTGGCCGGGTACAGCTGATCCTTTTTCAAGGTGTAGAGCTCAGCCATCGGGTGGCCGTCCTGCAAGGGCATCAAGTACAGATCGGGGCGCTTGCGGTCGAGGCGGGCGACGAGTTGATCGCCTTCCAGTCTTTCATCGACATGGAACAGGCTCAGGGATTTGGCTTCCCTGGGAACGTCCAGGCGCAAGTCGTAAATCAGTTGCAGTGACGCCGTTGGCAAATGCACGTAAGCCCGCGGGCGCTCTATCAGCATCAGGTTGGCGCAACGTACCGGCCGCGCCGAGCCGGACAGTGGCGACAAGCGAAACGGCAGGGCTTCACGGTAATGCAGGGCGGCCGAGTAGGGCGTCGGCAGCCAGGYGTCATTGAACCGCCCACCGAGCCAGCCTTCCGGAGTTTCCAGCAGACATTCTTCGGCAATTTCCTGGATCGCCGTGTGCAAGGGCAGGTTCAGCTCATGGGCCGGCACGTAGCCGGAGATCAGCTTGAGCACCACATCGCCACGGTCCTGCCGGCGTTGGCGCACCAGCACCCAATAATCGCGATTCTGCCAATGCAGGGTCAGGCGCACCGAAACCCCGAGGTTGGCCAGCTCCAGGGCAAACCGTTCGCTGTCGCCGACCGTCACCGGCCGACGACGTTGCAGGGTCTGGGAGAAATTCAGCGGCCTGCCGACGCTCTGATAAGTCAGGCCTTCGGGGGTCGCTTCGACGAATAACGGCAGGGTCTTGAAGTTGCTCGGGTTCTTTCTGATGAGCGTACGCGACATGTCGGCTCCTGCTTAAGGCCGCGTGGGCGGCGTCAGTGGCTACGTAGGACCTGGGCAACGGTCGCGACATTGTGGGCGAGGTGCAGCGGATTGATGGTCCCGACAATAGCACTGGCAACACCCGGATGTTCAAACAACAATTCGAAACTGGCGCGCACCGGATCCACGCCCGGACTCAGGCAGACATGACCACTGGCGAGGGCTTTTTTGACCAGAATGGCTTTGCCGTGTGCAGCAGCATAGTCAATGACGGCCTTCTCGTTTTGTTCGTTCAGATTGTAGGTGACCATCGCGCAGTCGCCTTGCTCCAGTGCCTTCAGGCCACCGTCGACGGTTTTGCCGGAAAAGCCGAAACCGCGAATCTTGCCTTCGGCCTTGAGCGCGGCGAGGGTCTCGTAGACTTCGCAGTCATTGAGGATCGCCAGGTCGTTRCCATCGGAGTGCACCAGCACCAGGTCGATGAAGTCSGTTTCAAGACGTTGCAGGCTGCGYTCCACCGACATTCGAGTGTGTGCGGCGCTGAAATCGTGACGGGACTGGCCGTYGGCAAACTCTTCACCGACCTTGCTGACAATCACCCAATCCTGACGCTGACCGCGCAGCAACGGACCGAGGCGTTCTTCGCTGCGACCATAGGCCGGGGCGGTGTCGATCAGGTTTATGCCCAGGTCGCGGGTGAGTTTGAGCAGCATGCGCGCTTCAACGTCATCGGGAATCCGGAAGCCGTTGGGGTACTTCACCCCTTGGTCGCGGCCCAGTTTCACCGTGCCCAGGCCCAAGGGTGAAACCATCAGGCCGGTACTGCCCAGCGGGCGATGCCGGTCGTGCAGGGTCGGTTGGCTCATGGCAGCAGTTGCTCCCAGGCCGGTACGCCCATCGGCGGCTTCGGCAGTTCAGGCAATGCTGCCGGGTGGCTTGGCTGGATACCGTCGCGGGTCAGGCTGGCGATCACGCGGTCGGCGAAGTCCGGCGCCAGGGCGAGCTTGGTCGGCCAGCCCACCAGCAGGCGGCCTTCCTCGGCCACAAAGGCGTTGTCGGGACGCGTCAGGCCTGATTGCAGCGGTTCGGCGCGATCCACGCGCAAGGTCGCCCATTGCACCGTGCTCAGGTCGATCCATGGCAGCAATTGGCCGAGTTCTTTCTGTGCGGTGGCGATCTGTTCGGCGGGCTCACGGGCCACGCCTTCAGATTCCGCGATATCGCCGCCCAGGTACCAGACCCATTGGCCATCCGCCGCCGGGTGCGTGGTCACGGTGATACGCGGTTTGGTGCCGCCACCCAGGCAATGGGCGTAAAGCGGTTTGAGGCTCGGCCCCTTGGCGATGATCATGTGCAACGGACGGCGCTGCATGGCGGGCTGGCTCAGACCCAGTGCTTCAAGCAATGCCGCCGTCCCGGCACCGGCGCTCAGGACGATGCGCTGGGCACGGATTTCGCGCTCATCCACCTTCAGGCCGACCAGCACGCCACCTTCCAGCAACGGCTCGATTCTCTGCCCGGCGAGCAAACCATCTCCCGCCAGATCGGCCAGGCGCTGGATCAGGCTCGGCACATCGACCACCAGTTCCGCCAGGCGATAGACCTTGCCCTTGAAGCGCTTGTCTTGCAGGGCTGGCGGCAATTGCTCGCCCTTGACCTGATCGACGCGACCGCGCACGGCCTTGCTGGCAAAGAAACTGGTGAGGTTGCCGGCAAGGGTGCCGGGGGACCACAAGTAATGGGCTTCGGACAGCAGGCGCACGCCGGACAGATCCAGCTCGCCATTCCCTGCCAATGCTTCACGCCAACGGCGCGGCATGTCGGCGATGGCTTCCGAGGCGCCAGTCAAGGCGCCATGCAGCGCGTATTTGGCGCCGCCGTGGATGATGCCCTGGGACTTCACACTCTGCCCGCCGCCGAGGCTGGCACTTTCCACCAGCACGGTCGAAAAACCCTGGCGGCGCAGGCGCGCGTTCAGCCAGAGGCCGGCGACACCAGCGCCGACAATCAGAACGTCGGTGGAAATAACGGATGGCATGCAGCGACCTCTGTGTTCAAGACGAGGGCGCAGTATACAGACTCGAAGATTGGAGGGGCTGACGCCAGTACTCTCGAGCCAACGAGTAACCCTGTGGGAGCGAGCTTGCTCGCGATGGCGGCATGGCATTCAGCATCAATGTTGACTGAACAACCGCTATCGCGAGCAAGCTCGCTCCCACAGGGGATTGCGTTTCAAATGTTAGTGACCCGCAGTTTTGGAGAACAGTTGGATGACCACGACGCCCAGCACAATCAACGCCATCCCCAGCATCGCCGGCACGTCCAGCTTCTGCCCATAGATAAACAGCGCTGCAACGCTGACCATCACGATCCCCATGCCGGCCCACACGGCGTACGCCACGCCCACCGGAACGCTACGCACCACCAGGGTCAGCATCCAGAAGGCAATGCCGTAGCCGAGGATGACCAGCACCAGCGGCAGTGGGGTGCTGAGGCCCTTGACGGCTTTCATCGAAACAGTGGCAATCACTTCGGCGCAGATGGCAATGGCCAGGTAGTAGTAAGCGGTCATGGGTCAATCCTCGTGTGAAGTGTTGCTCTCTGAGGTCGGCATTCTAGTGATTCGCCAGATGCGGTAAAGTCATTACCTATCTGTTTTGAAGATGGGTTGAGTCATGAGCATGCAATGGAATCTGGAGCAGCTGCAGTTGTTTGTCAGCGTAGCGGAGCAGCGTTCGTTTTCTGCCGTGGCGCGGGATCAGCGCAAGGCGCAGTCGGCGGTCAGCAGTTCGATAGCGTTGCTGGAAGAAGACCTGGGTGTCAGCCTGTTCGACCGTAGCAGCGGGCGTCAACCGAAGCTCACTGAAGCCGGTACCGCTTTGCTGGACGAAGCGCGGGAGGTGTTGCGCCAGTGCGAACGGCTAAACGGGCGGGCATTGGCGATGATGCGCGGCCAGGAGGCACGACTGCGTGTGGCGCAGGATGAAGCGATGCCTTATCAGCCGATCATCGAAAGCTTCGAGGCCCTGGCGGACAAATTCCCCAGTCTTGAAGTGCAACTGACCAGCGCCGCCCAAGGCGAAGTCGCGCGCAAGCTGGTGGAGCGGCGTGCCGATCTTGGGCTGCTGTTCTTTCACGATCAGATTCCCGAGGCACTTGAACGGCGGGTGCTGGGCAGCGTGGAAATGGTCACGGTGTGCGGCAAGGATCATCCGTTGGCGCGTAAAGGCGCAGTGGACAGCCAACAATTGGCGCAACATCGGCAGTTGCTGATGTCCACGGAGTCGAGCATTTATCCCGGCAGTGATCCCGCCAGCCCGCAAGTCTGGCGCGCCGACAGTTTCTATGTGATGGCCGAATGGCTGGTGCGTGGCCTCGGCTGGGCCTGGTTGCCACGCCACGTGGTGCAGTACCCGACTTATCAGAATCAGATGGTCGAACTGGTCAGCGAATGGACCCCGCCGGCCCTGGTGGTGGAGCTGGTATGGCGCCGGGATGAGCCGCTCGGTCCGGCCGCGCGCTGGCTCGCCGAACGTTTTGCCGTGCACTTGCAGACGATTGGCGAAAAAAGCCGATAAACTCCGCCGCCATGAATAGAACTCTCTACACCGCGCTGTTTTATCTGGGGCTGCCATTGGTAGCGATTCGGCTTTGGCTGCGCGCACGCAAGGCGCCTGCCTATGCCAGGCGCATCGGCGAACGCTTTTCCTACGGGATGCCGACGATGAAACCGGGCGGCATCTGGGTGCACGCTGTGTCGGTGGGCGAAAGCATTGCTGCCGCGCCGATGATCCGCGCCTTGCTGGCGCGTTATCCGAATCTGCCGATCACCGTGACCTGCATGACCCCGACCGGTTCGGAACGCATCCAGGCACTGTTCGCCAATGAGCCGCGCATCCAGCACTGTTATCTGCCCTATGACCTGCCTTGCGCTGCCCGGCGTTTCCTCGATCGGGTCCAGCCGCAACTGGCGGTGATCATGGAAACCGAGCTGTGGCCCAACCATATCCATCAATGTGCCAAACGCGGGATTCCCGTGGCGTTGGCCAATGCGCGGCTGTCCGAGCGTTCGGCCAGGGGATACGGCCGGTTCCCCAGGCTGACCCAGCCGATGCTGGCCGAGATGAGCCTGTTCGCGGTGCAGACCGAAGCCGAAGCCCGACGCTTGCGCGATCTCGGCGCGCGAGTGGAAACCGTCGAAGTGACCGGATCGATCAAGTTCGACCTGACCATCGACCCGCAACTGCTTGAGCGCGCCAGCCAATTGCGCGGGCAATGGCAGGCGCTGGAACGACCGGTGTGGATCGCGGCCAGTACCCATGACGGCGAAGACGAGGTGGTGCTGGCGGCCCATCGTCAGTTGCTGGCCACTCACCCCGATGCCTTGCTGATTCTGGTGCCGCGTCATCCGGAACGCTTCAATTCGGTGTACGGGTTGTGCCAGCAACAAGGTTTTTCCACGGTCCGGCGTTCCAGCGGCGATGCGATCAGTGCGAATACGTCGGTGCTGCTGGGCGACACCATGGGCGAGTTGCTGTTTCTCTACGCCCTGGCGGACAGTGCATTCGTCGGCGGCAGCCTGGTGCCGAATGGCGGGCATAACTTGCTGGAGCCGGCGGCCCTGGCTAAACCGGTATTGAGCGGGCCGCATCTTTTCAACTTCCTCGAAATCGCCGCGCAGTTGCGCAGTGCCGGGGCGTTGCAGGAAGTGGAGGATGCCGAAGGGCTGGCGGTGGCGGTGCAACGGCTGTTCGAACTGCCGCGAGATGCGCAGCGCATGGCAGAGGCCGGGTTGAACGTGATGCGCGCCAATCAGGGTGCATTGCAGCGGTTGCTGGACGGGTTGGGGCGGTTGATCGAGCGTTAGACCGAATGGTCGGACAGAAAAAGATCGCAGCCTGCGGCAGCTCCTACACGGGATTGATGTTCATCCTGTAGGAGCTGCCGCAGGCTGCGATCTTTTGCTTTTACTGATCAGGTCTCGCTTTCAACTGCTCAGCCGCAGCCTTGGCCAGATCCGGTGGCAGGAAGTCCTTGTCCGGGTTGTAGTTCGGATTGAGCCAGCGTGCCAGGGTTTGCAGATCCCCGGGATTCAACGTACCGGCCTGTTGCTTCAAGCGCAGGTTGTCGAGGATGTAGTCGTAGCGGGTGTTGTTGTAGTCGCGCACCGAGGTGTAGAGCGAGCGCTGCGCATCCAGCACGTCGACGATGTTTCGCGTACCCACCTGATAGCCGATTTCAGTCGCTTCCACCGCGCTCTGGTTGGAGATGATCGATTGCTTGCGCGCCTGTACCTGCTCGACATCGGTGTTCACCGCCCGGTGCAGGTCACGGGTGTTTTCCACGATGCTGCGGCGCAGGGATTCGCGTTGCTGCTCGGTCTGGTCCAGTTGTGCATAGGACTGACGCACCTGAGAGTTGATCAAACCACCACTGTAGATCGGGATGTTCAGTTGCAGGCCAACGGTCGTTTGCTCGACGTTGCCACCGTACGGCAGGGGCTGGTTGTTCGGGTTGCTGAAGCCCAGGGCGTCGTTGTCGCCTTTCTCGTACTTGGCGATCGCGTCAACCGTTGGCAAGTGCCCGGACTTGCGTTGCTTGAGGGTCTGCTCGGCGGCGCTGACGGCATAGTTGCTGGCCAACAGATTGAGGTTCTGCCTGCCCGCCGTTTCGACCCAGGCCTTGGCGTCGTTCGGTACTGGCGGCAGGATCGGCAAGTTATGGCTGATGCCCCAGATCGAGTTGTACTGGCGATTGGTCAGGGTGATCAATGCTTCAAAGGCGTCGTCCACCTGGCGCTGCGCAACAATGCGGTTGGCACGTGCGGTGTCGTAGCTGGCTTGTGAGTTCAATACGTCGGTCTTGTCCGAGAGACCAACATCGAAACGCTCGTTGGATTGATCGAGCTGGCGTTTGAACGCCGCTTCTTCGGCCTTGGTCGAGGCCAGGTTGTCCTGGGTGCGCAGCACGTTGAAATAGCTGTTAGCGGTTTGCAGGATCAGGTTTTGCTCGGTCGCCGAGAGTTGCAGGGCGGCCTGTTCGTTGACTTCCTTGGCGGCCTGGAACTGGAACCAGCGGTCAGCCCGGAACAGCGGCTGCGCCAAAGTGGCCTGGTAAGAATGAGCATCGCGGTTGGACGTGGCGGACGGCTGATCGAGATCCGTACGCACCTCGGAAATATTTGCGCCGCCCGAGAGGTTCGGCAGCAGCCCGGCGCGGGCCTGGGGTACGACTTCTTTCTGCGCGCCGTATTGGGCGATGGCAGCCGCCAGATCGGCGTTGTTGTTGACGGCTTCCTGATAAACGCTGACCAGGTCCGTCTTGGTCGATAAGGGCGCATCTGCTGCCCAGGCCATTCCGTTGGACGCACAAGACACGGCAAGGGCCAGTGAGAGTTTGCGCAGCATAGACGATCCCTAGAATTGATATTACGAAGGTAATTTGAGCGCCAAGGCTAAGGCCCCGCTTTGACAGCGTCAATGCCGGCTCAGCGTAGCGAGTGTAGTTGTGCATTGGGGCTGCAACAATCCTGATACTGCGTGTAATTACGCCATTCATCATGGTATTTGCCGTGGGGTTGGCGTTCTTTGCCAGTTGTGTCTAGACTGGCCGRGTTCTTGTCGGGGTGCCTTGCTATGAGGCTGAGATCGAATAATTTCGGATCCCGTTGAACCTGATCAGGTTAGCGCCTGCGTAGGGAACAAGATTTCTCGTCACCCGGCGAGTCCTCTTGTGCTTCGTCCGGGATGTTGTTCGACAATCGAACACCCCTCGAGCACTGAGCACAGCACAGCTGGTTTTCCCAGCGCCCGTGCGTCCATTCGTTTACAGGTTCGCTCCGACAAAAATCCACTGCCTGGATGTGTGTCTGGAGAGCCCGTGATGACTACAAAAGCAAAAATCGCCACCAACCTGAGTGACTCGGCCAAGGTCGATCAGCAATCGGTTCAGCCGTTTACCCGCTCGCAAAAAATCTATGTTCAGGGCACTCGCCCGGACATCCTCGTGCCGATGCGCGAAATCAGCCTGGACGTGACGCCGACCGACTTCGGCGGCGAGGTCAACGCACCGGTAGTGGTGTATGACACTTCGGGCCCGTACACCGACCCCAATGTCATCATCGATGTGCGCAAAGGCCTGGCCGACGTGCGTTCGCCGTGGATCGAATCCCGTGGCGATACCGAGCGCCTGAGCGGCCTGAGCTCGAATTTCGGCCAGGAGCGCCTTGCCGATCCGGAGCTGACCAAGCTGCGCTTCGCCCACGTCAACAACCCGCGCCGCGCCAAGCCGGGTGCCAACGTCAGCCAGATGCACTACGCCCGCAAAGGCATCATCACCGCCGAGATGGAATACGTCGCCATCCGCGAAAATATGAAGCTCGAAGTGGCCCGCGCCGCCGGCCTGCTGGACCAGCAGCACGCTGGCCACAGCTTCGGCGCCAGCGTGCCGAAAATCATCACCCCCGAATTCGTCCGTGAAGAGATCGCCCGCGGTCGCGCGATCATTCCGGCCAACATCAACCACACCGAACTGGAACCGATGATCATCGGCCGTAACTTCCTGGTGAAGATCAACGGCAACATCGGCAACAGCGCCCTGGGTTCGTCCATCGAAGAAGAAGTGGCGAAACTGACCTGGGGCATTCGCTGGGGTTCGGACACGGTCATGGACCTGTCCACCGGCAAGCACATCCACGAAACCCGCGAGTGGATCATCCGTAACTCGCCGGTGCCGATCGGTACGGTGCCGATCTACCAGGCCCTGGAAAAAGTCGGCGGCGCGGCTGAAGACCTGACCTGGGAGCTGTTCCGCGACACGCTGATCGAACAGGCCGAGCAGGGCGTCGACTACTTCACCATCCACGCTGGCGTGTTGCTGCGCTACGTGCCGATGACCGCCAAGCGCGTGACCGGCATCGTCTCCCGTGGCGGTTCGATCATGGCCAAGTGGTGCCTGGCGCACCACAAAGAGAACTTCCTCTACACCCATTTCGAAGACATCTGCGAAATCATGAAGGCCTACGACGTCAGCTTCTCGCTGGGCGATGGCCTGCGTCCGGGCTCGATTGCCGACGCCAACGACGAAGCGCAGTTCGGCGAACTGGAGACCCTCGGCGAGCTGACCAAGATCGCCTGGAAGCACGATGTGCAGTGCATGATCGAAGGCCCGGGCCACGTGCCGATGCAGTTGATCAAAGAGAACATGGACAAGCAGCTGGAGTGCTGCGACGAGGCGCCGTTCTACACCCTCGGCCCGCTGACCACCGACATCGCGCCGGGCTACGACCACATCACCTCCGGCATCGGTGCGGCGATGATCGGCTGGTTCGGTTGCGCCATGCTTTGCTATGTGACGCCGAAGGAGCACCTGGGCCTGCCGAACAAGGATGACGTGAAGACCGGGATCATCACCTACAAGATCGCCGCGCATGCCGCCGATCTGGCGAAGGGGCACCCGGGCGCACAGATCCGCGACAATGCCTTGAGCAAGGCGCGTTTCGAATTCCGTTGGGAAGACCAGTTCAACCTGGGCCTCGATCCKGACACCGCCCGTTCGTATCACGATGAAACCCTGCCGAAGGATTCGGCCAAGGTCGCGCACTTCTGCTCGATGTGCGGGCCGAAATTCTGCTCGATGAAAATCACCCAGGAAGTCCGCGAGTATGCGGCCAACCAACGGATCGAAGCGGTCGACGTGGACGTTGCCCAAGGCATGGCCGAACAGGCCGAGCGCTTCAAGCAGGAAGGCAGTCAGCTTTACCAGAAAGTTTGATCTGACCTGAAAGGGTGGGGCCTGCACAGGCCCCATCGCCAGCAGGCTGGCTCCCACATTGGATCTGTGGCGTTCACATGTCCCCTGTGGGAGCCAGCCTGCTGGCGATAGCGATCTACACAACAACAAATGCCCCTCTGAGATAACACCCTTGAGCATTCAACCCAGCACTTACTCCCCCGATATCGCGGTGCCGACCGACAAGCGTGTGTTCGGCGGTCGTGATCTGTTTTCCCTGTGGTTCTCCCTCGGCATCGGCCTGATGGTGTTGCAGACCGGAGCATTGCTCGCGCCAGGCCTGGGCCTCTCCGGTTCATTGCTGGCGATTTTTCTCGGCACCCTGGTCGGCGTTCTGCTGCTGGCGGCGGTCGGAGTGATTGGCAGCGACACCGGCCTGTCGTCGATGGCCGCGCTCAAGCTCAGCCTCGGTGTCAAAGGCGCGAGCCTACCGGCGGTGCTGAACCTGCTGCAATTGATCGGCTGGGGTTCGTTCGAAATCATCGTCATGCGCGATGCCGCCAGCCTGCTGGGTGCGAAGGCCTTCAGCGAAGGCAGCCTGCTGTCCAATCCCGTGCTGTGGACGCTATTCTTCGGCGCACTGGCGACTTTGTTGGCCGTTAGCGGTCCATTGACGTTCGTACGGCAGATCCTGCGCAAATGGGGCATCTGGTTGCTGCTGGCTGCGTGCATCTGGCTGACCTGGAACCTGTTTGCCAAGGCCGACCTGGCCGCGTTGTGGGCCCAGGCCGGTGACGGTTCGATGCCGTTTGCCGTGGGTTTCGATATCGCCATTGCCATGCCGCTCTCGTGGTTGCCGCTGATCGCCGACTACTCGCGCTTCGGCAAGCGGGCGAAAAATGTCTTCGGTGGCACCGCCATCGGTTTCTTCATCGGTAATTTCTGGCTGATGAGCCTGGGCGTGGCCTACACCCTGGCGTTCGCGCCGAGCGGTGAAGTCAATGCCTTGCTACTGGCGCTGGCCGGGGCCGGCCTGGGGATTCCGCTGCTGCTGATTCTGCTGGATGAATCGGAAAACGCCTTTGCCGATATTCACTCGGCGGCGGTGTCCAGCGGGATTCTGCTGCGCGCCAAAGTCGAACACCTGGCCCTGGCCATCGGCGTTATCTGCACGCTGATTGCCTTGCTGGCGCCGTTGGCCCAGTACCAGAACTTCCTGCTGCTGATCGGTTCGGTGTTTGCGCCGTTGTTCGGCGTGGTGCTGGTTGACCACTTCATCCTGCGCAAGCGTAGCGCCCAGGTGGCCTCGGCCGCATTGCGCTGGCCGGCACTGCTCGCCTGGCTGGGCGGGGTCAGCACCTATCATTTGTTGGCCAACCTGTATCCGGATGTCGGTGCAACCCTGCCGGCACTGGTAGTGGCAGGGTTGCTCCAGCTAGTGCTGGGCCGGGCCTTCAGTTACGGCCGGGAAACAGCTCGGGCTTGATGATGCCGTTCAGGCGAGGGTAGGGGATCTTCAGTTCGACGTGGCCCAGCGCGTAAGGCGCGATGGTGCTGGTTTCGTACTTGAGGATCACCCCACCGTAGGTCAGCGCCACGTTCCGGGTTTTCTGGAACGGCCAGCTCTTCACGAACTCCGGTTCCTGATCGAGTTTGGTGCTGATCAACCAGCTGTTGTGCGCCACCTGCGCGGCTTTCCAGAACGCGTCTTCCTGCCCTGGCACCAGCATGTCCGACAACGTCAGCACTTTATGCTGCTGGCGCGAATAGTTGATGAAACCTCGACCTGCGGTGCCGTGGTCACCGCCGRTGTCCAGGTAGCTGGACAATTCGACGATCACCAAGCCGTCATGCTGCTCACGTACCTTCGCCTGCAGATAACTGCTGTTGCGTGGGCCGGCGGTGCGCAAAAATTCTTCGCGATAGGCCGCCAGGGTCGGAGCGACCGGCGCGTCGGGCGAGGTGCGGGTCATTTGCAGCAGGCGTTTTTCGATGATGCCGTCCAGTGCAGGCTCGGCCGGAAAGTGCAGGGTGTCGATGTTGACCAGCGGGCAATCCGGGTTGCTGCAACCGGGCTTGAGTTGCTCGGAGGCGTCGCGGGTGGTTTCCAGCGGCGTCCGGTAGTTGGGCTGGAACAGGCTCGCGCAAGCGCCCAGGGTCAGGGCGATAGCGGCCACGGAGGCGATTTTGAAAAGCGACATGAGCGTCCTTTCTGAAACAGGGGAAGGCAAAAAGTTACCGGCTTCGACTCTCAACAAAGCAGTCAGTTCGCCACTAAGCTAATTAGAGTGGGTTTCGCCCTCACCGTCCATCCCGCTGACGGGAAAGGGGCTGCATCAAACGTCACGGGCGCGTTAGGATGGCGCGAAGTCGAGGCCCAGGAAAAAAAGCAGCCTCGAACAGGATTTGCAGTAAAAGAGGATTGTCATGACGGATTTTGCCAACGCCATTCCGACCGCCGTTGATATCGTGCGGCGCGAAAAGTGCTACGAGGGCTTCTACAAACTCGAACGCGTGCACTTGCGCCACGAATTATTCGCCGGGGGCATGAGCCGCGAGATCAATCGTGAAGTGTTCGTTCGCCATGACGCGGTCTGCATGCTGCCATACGA
The DNA here is from genome assembly GCF_056402075.1 of Pseudomonas sp. P4_C3. Taxonomy (NCBI): domain Bacteria; kingdom Pseudomonadati; phylum Pseudomonadota; class Gammaproteobacteria; order Pseudomonadales; family Pseudomonadaceae; genus Pseudomonas; species Pseudomonas sp. P4_C3. The sequence continues at coordinate 12,409 of NZ_JBFUIC010000050.1, read as the reverse complement.
TCCGCAGCGCGATGAAGTGGTGCTGATCGAGCAGTTTCGCGTCGGTGCCATGGGCAAGACCGACAATCCGTGGCTGATCGAACTGGTCGCTGGTCTGATCGACAAGGATGAAGTGCCGGAAGCAGTTGCTCACCGCGAAGCGCAGGAGGAAGCTGGGCTGGTAATCGGGGCGCTCTGGCCGATGCTCAAATACTTTCCATCGCCGGGCGGCAGCAACGAATTCGTGCATCTGTACCTGGGGCGTTGCGACACTACCGGGGTTGGCGGCCTGCATGGGCTGGAGGAAGAGGCAGAAGATATTCGCGTCACGGTCTGGGCTTTCGAAGATGCCCTGCAAGCCGTACGCGATGGACGTATTGCCAACGCGGCGAGCATCATTGCCTTGCAATGGCTGGCTTTGAACCGCGTTGAAGTGAGGGGGTTATGGTCGTAAACAAGCTGCGCGATCGCTATCGGGTGGACCTGGTGGGGCTGCAAGCGTCCTGCGAGGCGAACTACGCACGCCTGATGCGACTGCTGCCGGACATGCGCAGCGAGCCTGCCGCGCGGCGTATCGCCGTGACCCATGGCGACCAGATGCTCGGCGTACTGGCGCTGGAAGTGCTGCTGACCTGTCCTTACACCACGACCCTGCAAGTGCGTCAGGAACACAGCCTGCCCTGGCTGCCGGTGCCGCAACTGGAAGTGCAGGTCTATCACGACGCGCGCATGGCCGAAGTGGTCAGCGCCGAACATGCACGACGCTTTCGCGGCATCTATCCTTACCCGAACGCCTCAATGCACCAGCCGGACGAAAAGGCCCAGTTGAACATGTTTCTGGGCGAATGGCTGAGCCATTGCCTGGCGCTGGGGCATGAATACGAAGTAGTACGTTAGTTGTGAAGCGCAGTTGTGAACTATGTCAGGTTCACAGGTTTCCCCTTTCGATCGTCCCCCAGCATAATTGCGGCACTTACCCATCCCCGTGATCACGCCCTGGGAGAACGCCTTGCCGAGCGTATCCACATTGACCACCGCCGATCCGGCGTTGCTGGTGCAACTCTCCGACAGCCATCTGTTTGCCGAAGCGGACGGCGCGTTGCTGGGCATGAATACCCGCGACAGCCTGCAGAAGGTCATCGAACTGGTGCGCGCGCAACAGCCGCAGATTGACTTGATCCTGGCAACGGGTGATCTGTCCCAGGACGGGACGCTGGAGTCCTACCGGCAATTTCGTGACATGACGCGCCAGCTCGATGCGCCGGCGCGCTGGATTCCCGGTAATCACGATGAGCCGCAGATCATGGCCGAGGCCGCGGTGCAGAGTGCTTTGCTCGAACCGGTGGTGGATATCGGCAACTGGCGGGTCACGTTGCTTGATTCGGCCGTGCCAGGCTCGGTGCCGGGTTATTTGGAGGATGAACAGTTGCAGCTGCTCGCCCGCGCGTTGAGCGAAGCGCCGGAGCGTCATCATCTGGTGTGCTTCCACCATCACCCGGTTTCGATTGGTTGCGCGTGGATGGAGCCTATCGGTCTGCGCAATCCCGAGGCGTTTTTTGAAGTGCTGGATCGTTTTCCACAAGTGCGTGCCGTGCTGTGGGGACATGTGCACCAGGAAATCGATCAATTACGTAACGGCGTGCGTCTGATCGCCTCGCCCTCGACTTGCATCCAGTTCGAACCGGGCAGCGAGGATTTCAAGGTCGGCGAACAGGCACCGGGCTATCGCTGGTTGCGACTGCTGCCCGACGGGCGGCTGGAAACCGGGGTGGAGCGGGTCACCGGGTTCGATTTCACTGTGGATTACGGTTCCAACGGCTACTGATAAATCCAGTAAACTCCGCCTCTTTTAGCCGACGCACAGGGAACTCAAATGTCCGGTTCGATCCTTTATGTCCACGGCTTCAACAGCTCGCCGTTGTCGAAGAAGGCCTGCCAGTTGATCGACGTGATGGAGCGCTTGGGCCTGAGCGAACACTTGCGCGTTCCAGCGTTGCACCATCACCCGCGCCAGGCTATTGCTCAACTGGAGCAGGCGATTGCCGAGCTGGGGCGGCCACTGCTGGTCGGCAGCTCGCTCGGCGGCTACTATGCCACTCACTTGGCCGAGCGCCTTGGCTTGAAAGCCCTGTTGATCAACCCTGCCGTCAGCCCGCACCGGATGTTCGACGGCTTTCTGGGGACACAGAAAAACCTGTATACCGAAGAGACCTGGGAAATGACCCACGACCACGTGGCGGCCCTGGCCGAACTGGAAGTGCCGGTGCCCCAGGAGCCGCAGCGTTATCAGGTATGGTTGCAGACCGGGGACGAAACGCTGGACTATCGCCTCGCCCAGCAGTATTACCGGGCCTGTGCCTTGCGCATTCAGGCCGGCGGCGACCACAGTTTCCAGGGTTTTGCCACGCAACTGCCGGCCATGCTGAGTTTTGCCGGCATTGGCGCCGATTTGTATCAGGCAATCGATTTCAGCGCATTGTGAGCGATAGCCCCATGAATTCTTTTTTCACCGAACACTGACGACGAGACCCCATGGCCACTCCCAGCGCTAGCTCTTATAACGCAGACGCCATCGAAGTCCTCTCGGGCCTCGACCCGGTGCGCAAGCGCCCCGGCATGTACACCGACACCAGTCGGCCGAACCACCTTGCCCAGGAAGTCATCGACAACAGTGTCGACGAAGCCTTGGCCGGGCATGCCACATCGGTGCAAGTGATCCTGCATGCCGACCACTCCCTGGAAGTCAGCGACGACGGCCGTGGCATGCCGGTGGACATTCACCCCGAGGAAGGTGTTTCGGGCGTCGAGTTGATCCTCACCAAGCTGCATGCCGGTGGCAAGTTTTCCAACAAGAACTACCAGTTCTCCGGCGGTCTGCACGGTGTGGGTATTTCCGTGGTCAACGCCTTGTCCACCGAAGTGCGGGTGCGTGTAAAACGTGAAGGCAACGAATACCAGATGACCTTCAAGGATGGCTACAAGGCCACCGAGCTGGAAATCGTCGGTACGGTCGGCAAGCGCAACACCGGCACCAGCGTGTTCTTCGCACCGGATCCGAAATACTTCGACTCCCCGAAATTCTCCATCAGTCGCCTCAAGCACGTGCTCAAGGCCAAGGCCGTGTTGTGCCCGGGGCTGCTGGTCAGTTTTGAAGACAAGGCCACCGGCGAGAAAGTCGAATGGCATTACGAAGACGGCCTGCGTTCCTACCTGGTGGATGCGGTCAGCGAATTCGAGCGCCTGCCGGACGAGCCGTTCTGCGGTAGCCTGGCCGGTAATAAAGAAGCGGTGGATTGGGCGCTGCTGTGGCTGCCCGAAGGTGGCGACGCGGTCCAGGAAAGCTACGTCAACCTGATCCCGACAGCCCAGGGCGGCACCCACGTCAACGGTTTGCGTCAAGGCCTGCTCGACGCCATGCGTGAATTCTGCGAATTCCGCAGCCTGCTGCCGCGTGGCGTGAAGCTGGCGCCGGAAGACGTCTGGGAGCGCATTGCCTTCGTGCTGTCGATGAAGATGCAGGAACCGCAATTCTCCGGCCAGACCAAGGAGCGGCTGTCTTCTCGTGAAGCGGCGGCGTTCGTCTCCGGTGTGGTCAAGGATGCGTTCAGCCTGTGGCTCAATGCCAACCCGGAAACCGGCATGCTGCTGGCGGAACTGGCGATCAACAACGCCGGCCGTCGCCTCAAGGCCAGCAAGAAGGTCGAGCGCAAACGCATTACCCAAGGCCCGGCGCTGCCAGGCAAGTTGGCTGATTGTGCCGGGCAAGACCCGATGCGTTCCGAACTGTTCCTGGTGGAAGGTGATTCCGCCGGCGGTTCCGCCAAGCAAGCGCGGGACAAGGAATTCCAGGCGATCCTGCCATTGCGCGGCAAGATCCTCAACACCTGGGAAGTCGACGGCAGCGAAGTGCTGGCCAGCCAGGAAGTGCACAACATTGCCGTGGCCATCGGTGTCGATCCGGGCGCGGCGGACATCAGCCAGCTGCGCTACGGCAAGATCTGCATCCTCGCCGACGCCGACTCCGACGGTCTGCACATCGCGACCTTGCTGTGCGCCTTGTTCGTCCAGCATTTCCGCCCATTGGTGGATGCCGGTCACGTCTACGTCGCGATGCCGCCGTTGTACCGCATCGATCTGGGCAAAGAGATCTACTACGCCCTCGATGAAGCCGAACGCGATGGCATCCTCGATCGCCTGGTGGCCGAGAAGAAGCGCGGCAAGCCGCAGGTCACCCGATTCAAGGGCCTGGGTGAAATGAACCCGCCGCAGCTGCGTGAGACCACCATGGACCCGAACACCCGGCGTCTGGTGCAGTTGACCCTGGAAGATTTCGAGGCGACCTCGGAAATGATGGACATGCTGCTGGCGAAGAAGCGCGCCGGTGACCGTAAGACCTGGCTGGAGTCCAAGGGCAACCTGGCCGAGGTTCTGGGCTGATGCGCCTGGGCTTTGCCCTGGCCTGTGGGTTGCTGCTGACGTCGAACATGGTATCCGCCGAGCCGGCGCCACAGTTGCGCCTGTTGTCTGAACATGTCGTCGACGGCATGCGCGGCGGCAACCTGTCCGGGCTGGCGCAGTGCGGCAATGATCTGTGGGCGGTTTCCGACCGCGACGATAATCAGATCTACCGCATGGATACCAGCGAATCTGTCTGGCAGGCTGAAACGGTGCACATCAACGCACCGCCAGTGCCTGACAGCGGCTTGCCCTGGGGGCTGAAGTCTCGCGTCTGGGGGGCTTCTTTCGTGCGTGGCGGTGATCTGGACTTTGAAGGCATCACCTGCGACAGCGCCGGCAATCGCTACATCGTCAGCGAAGGCCATGCTGCTGTCTTGCAAGTGCCGCCAACGGGGCCCGCCGCCTGGCTGAAGATCTCGCCGATGCTGGTTCGCGAGGCACGGGCCAGAGGCCTGCTGTTGCAGTTCAATGCGTTGTTCGAAGGGCTGGCGGTCAATCCGGCAGGCGATCAGTTGTGGTTCGCCGCCGAGCGGCAAGGCCGCGGACTGCTGATGATCAAGCGCAAACAGACCCTGTGGGATTGCGACGGTGGTTGCGTGCTGCTGAGCGAGGCGGGCATGGAAATGCAGCCCGAGCAGTTTCCCCATGCCAAAGCCGTGCCGCGGGACTTCTCTGACCTGTCACTGTTCAACGGCAAGCTGTTCATCCTTGAACGCAACGCCTACCAGATCTGCCGCCGGGATCCGCAGACGGCCAAGGTCGAGCGCTGCTGGTCGTACGCCGCCGAGTTGTTGCAGGAAAACCGTCGTTATCCACAGAGCTACGGACTGGAAGAAGCGTTGATCGTGGATGCCGATGGCGCCTGGGTCGGTGTCGACAACAATTTTGGCGCGCGTGCCGATGGCGAAGTCCGTCCGGTGGTCTGGCGCTTCGCTGCACCGGAAGGTGGCTGGAGTGCCAAGCCGTGAGACAACAAACCCCAGGGCAGCGCATCGGCCGGGTGTTCATGGTGCTGGCCTGGTGTGCGGCGCTGTTTCTGGCCACGCGGTTTTTCGGCCAGTGGGAAGCGCGTCAGCAAAATCCGAATGTGGTGGTCAGTTCGGAGCAGGGCGAAGGTTTCATTGAGGTGAAACTGGCCAGCAATGTGCAGGGGCATTTTGTCGCCAGCGGTCAGATCAACGGTCAGCCGGTGGACTTCATGCTCGATACCGGGGCGACCGATGTATCGATCCCTCTGGATCTGGCCAGGCGATTGAAGCTCGAAGAAGGATTCGGCGTGACCCTGAGCACGGCCAATGGCCTGAGCCAGGGCTATCGCACCCGTATCGAACGCCTGCAACTGGGCGACATCGTGCTGCGGGATGTACGCGCACTGGTGGCCCCGGGGCTGCATGGCGATCAGGTGTTGCTCGGCATGAGCGCACTGAACAAACTTGAATTTACCCAGCGCGGTGGCACCATGCTGCTGCGCCAGACAACGAACCGATGAGGCCCGCATGAGCGACTCCCTTGATCTCAGCCTGGACGGTGTAGAACGCCGCTCGCTGGCTGACTTCACCGAAAATGCCTACCTCAACTACTCCATGTACGTGATCATGGACCGTGCCCTGCCGCATATCGGCGACGGTCTGAAACCGGTACAGCGCCGCATTATTTATGCGATGAGCGAGTTGGGGCTGGACGCCGATTCCAAGCACAAGAAGTCGGCGCGTACCGTCGGTGACGTGCTCGGCAAGTTCCACCCTCACGGCGATTCGGCCTGCTACGAAGCCATGGTGCTGATGGCCCAGCCGTTCAGCTATCGCTACACGCTGGTCGACGGCCAGGGCAACTGGGGTGCGCCGGATGATCCCAAGTCCTTCGCCGCCATGCGTTACACCGAAGCGCGGTTGTCGCGTTATTCCGAAGTGCTGCTCAGCGAACTGGGCCAGGGCACGGCTGATTGGGGCCCGAACTTCGACGGTACCCTCGACGAACCGCTGGTCTTGCCGGCCCGTCTGCCGAACATTCTGCTCAACGGCACCACCGGTATCGCCGTGGGCATGGCCACCGACGTTCCGCCGCACAACCTGCGGGAAGTCGCCACGGCGTGCGTGCGTTTGCTCGATGAGCCCAAGGCCACGGTCGAACAGCTCTGCGAACACATCCAGGGCCCGGACTACCCGACCGAAGCGGAAATCATCACCCCGCGCGCCGACCTGCTGAAGATCTACGAAACCGGTCGTGGTTCGGTGCGCATGCGTGCCGTGTATCACATTGAAGACGGCGACATCATCGTCACCGCACTGCCGCACCAGGTCTCGGGCGCCAAGGTGCTGGAACAGATCGCCGCGATGATGCAGGCCAAGCCGTCCAAGGCGCCGCAAATTGCCGACTTGCGTGACGAATCCGACCACGAAAACCCGTGCCGGATCGTGATCATTCCGGGCGCGCGGAAAAACTTCGACCACGATGCGCTGATGCAGCACCTGTTCGCCAGCACCGAGCTGGAGTCGAGCTACCGGGTCAACGTCAACATCATTGGCCTGGACGGCAAGCCGCAACTGAAAAACCTGCGGGCGCTGCTGGTCGAATGGCTGGAGTTCCGGGTGCAGACCGTGCGTCGCCGCCTGCAATTCCGCCTCGACAAGGTCGAGCGTCGCCTGCACCTGTTGGACGGTTTGTTGATTGCCTACCTCAACCTGGATGAAGTGATCCACATCATCCGCACCGAGGAGCACCCGAAAGCCGCGCTGATCGAGCGCTTCGCCCTCAGCGAAATCCAGGCCGAATACATCCTCGACACCCGTTTGCGCCAGTTGGCGCGACTGGAAGAGATGAAGCTGCGTGCCGAGCAGGATGAACTGCTCAAGGAACAAGCCAAGCTGCAAGCCCTGCTCAGCAGCGAAGCCAAGTTGAAAAAACTGGTGCGCAGCGAACTGATCAAGGACGCGGAAACCTACGGCGATGACCGTCGGTCGCCTATTGTCGAGCGCGCCGAAGCCAAGGCCCTGACCGAGCACGATCTGCTGCCGAACGAGAAAGTGACGGTCGTTTTGTCGGAAAAAGGCTGGATTCGCTCCGCCAAAGGCCACGAAATCGACGCCACTGGGCTTTCCTACAAGGCCGGGGACGGATTCAAGGCGCTGGCAGCCGGACGCTCCAACCAGTTCGCGGTGTTTATCGACTCCACCGGCCGCAGTTATTCAGTGGCCGCCCACACCTTGCCGTCGGCCCGTGGCCAGGGCGAACCGCTGACCGGTCGCCTGACGCCACCGCCGGGAGCGAGTTTCGAATGCGTGCTGATGCCGGAAGACGATGCGCTGTATGTGATAGCCTCCGACGCCGGCTACGGTTTTGTGGTCAAGGGTGAAGACCTGCAGGCCAAGAACAAGGCGGGCAAGGCCCTGCTGAGCCTGCCGAACAACGCCAAAGTCATGCTGCCGCGCCCAGTGGCCGATCGTGAGCAGAACTGGCTGGCGTCGGTGACGACCGAAGGTCGCCTGCTGATCTTCAAAATCAGCGACCTGCCACAATTAGGTAAGGGCAAAGGCAACAAGATCATCGGGATTCCCGGTGAGCGAGTGGCCAGTCGCGAAGAGTTCGTGACGGACATCGCTGTATTGCCGGACGGTGCAACATTGGTGTTGCAGGCCGGGAAACGGACCTTGTCACTGAAAGCGGACGACCTCGAACACTACAAGGGTGAACGTGGCCGTCGTGGCAATAAGTTGCCGCGTGGCTTCCAGAGGGTCGATGCGCTGCTCGTCGAAAACCTCAATTAGGCGACTTAGAAGCGCCGATCTACGATTTAACCCGTAGTTCGGCGCTTTGCGCTGGAGTCGGAACGCATATTCACGGATGATATGGCCTTTCAAGCGCCGGCATTGCCGCGCGTTCTTCATATTTATTGAGTATTTTCACTGTGATCAGCCTTTTAGCGATCACCTGGATGGGACGATGACTGCTCTGCGCCTTCCTTTTATTCTTTTGCTCGTCGGCGTTCTTGGCCTGGCGGGTTGCAGCGTTCACCAACCGGTGTCGTTGTATCAACTGGACGCTGGTAGTCCGGTTCAGCCCGCACAGAACGCGGGCATGGCGGTATTGTTGGGGCCGGTCACCGTGGCCGACTACCTGCAACGCGAAACCCTGTTGCAGCGTCAGCCGGATGGCAGCCTGCAAGCCTCGACCGACGGTCGTTGGGCTGGCAGCCTTTCGTCGGATATCGATCAGCTGCTGCTGCGTCAGGTCGCAGGTCGCCTGGACAGCCAGCGCGTGGTGCTGGCCCCGGCGACAGTGGGCTTCACCCCGGACGTTCAGGTACTGCTGACCATCACGCGGCTGGACTCGGGTGAAAAACAACCGGCGGTCCTCGACGCGCAATGGCGCCTGATCGACCGTCGCGGGCAGGTCCGCGACAACCGCATCATCCATTTGCAGGAGCAGCATGCCGGTAGTACGGCGGCTCAGGTCCAGGCTCAGGGTGTGTTGCTGCAACGCCTGGCCGAGCAGCTGTCGGTGGCGCTCAAGCCGCTGGCCAATCAGCCGCCGATCGCCGAGGTCCCGCGCAAGCCGGCAGCCAAGGCGGCAGCACCTGCGGTAGAACAGGAAAAGCAGCCGAAAATCCCGATGGCCGCGCCGGTCCGGACGGATATGGAAGTGTTCCGCTTCTAAGCCTGGATGGATTTGAAACAAAGCCCGCATTGATGCGGGCTTTGTTGTTTCTGCAGGTTGGAGATATCTAGCGCCTGTCCCGGCCTCATCGCGAGCAAGCTCGCTCCCACAGGGGGCGCGGTCGTACGCAAGAATTGTATTCACAGAGACCAATGTGGGAGCGAGCTTGCTCGCGATGAGGCCAGAGCAGGCTACAAAAAAGCCCGCAGACGATCGCTCATCTACGGGCTTCTTCACCTTGGGGTCAAGGTTTAAGCGCGGCGCTCATGCATCCGCGCCAGTTGCCGTTCAAGCATCGATGGATACGGCTCCATCAACCGTTCCACGCAGCACGCGCCCTCAGGGCTGGCAATCGGGCGGATCCGTGCGCGCTGGCGGATCAAGGCGTCATCACTGATCTTGCGCTCCACCAGCAGCAGGTTGCGGCTGTGTTGCGACAGGGCCAGGGCGTCCTGGGCGGGGTCGGTCAGCAGCAGGTCGATCTGGCTCAGGCCGAACAATTCGTCACCGAGGGTCAGGCCCAGCTGCAGTTGCAGGGTGATGCCGCTGTCCGCGACTTCGATCTGCAACTGGTGGCCCAGAGCCCGCAGCAGCTCGCCACAGCAAATGGCGTTGGTCAGGTAATCGTCGCCGCTGTCTTCGGTGTGGAACAGCATCAAGGTGCTGCCATCGTTCAAGGTTTCCACTTCGCCTTGATACAGCGACGCGGCCTGATCGAGGCAGTCGCGATAGCGTTCGAGCAGTTCTTCAAGACGTGCCCGCGGCAGGCGTCGCAGTTGTTCCTGGGAGCCCAGCTGCACTGCCAGCACCGCGCTGTGTTGCGGCACGCTCGGTGTGGCCTGGCGAATGACCGGTTGCGGGTTGCTGCCCAGCGATTCGTCGCGCAGGTCGGCGAACGGGTCTTCATCTTCATCATCGTCGTCTTCGACGGTGCTGACGATCTGCCGTGGCGCTGGCTTGAGCGCCGCTACCGGGCTGCTCTCGTCGAAACTCGGATCGCGCAGGTTGCGGACTTCGAAGGCCGGGTCGGCTTCGTCATCCATGTCGTCGAATTCCGGTTCCGGTTCCGGCACAGGGGCGGGCTCCGGGGCGAAGTTGGCGTGCAGCTGACGCGCCAGGTCGCCGATTTCGTCCTGGCGGTCGGTGGCCGGGGTGTATTCATCGATGTTGCGCAGCCACACCCGCAATTGCAGCAGCGGCGTGGAGAGATAACGCCCCATGCGCAGGCTCAGGGCCAAAGACAGGGCCAGCAGGATGGCGCTCAGAATGCCCATGCTTTGCAGGCTGATGGTCATCGGCTGCTGGAACTGATCCATGTCCAGGCTGATGCGCAGCTGGCCAGCCGTCACGTCCTGAAAAGTGATCTTGCTCTGGTAGATGCCCTCGGCTTCGCCCAGCAGGCCGTGTTTGGGGCGCTGACCGGCTTCGGCAAGGATGCGGTTATCCATGCTGTAGATGGCTGCATGCGCCACCAGCTTGTTCTTGGTCAGGTTGTTGAGCAGCACGTTGAGGCTGAGGATGTCGTTGGACACCAACAGCTCGGTGGCCGAGGTGGCCGTCTGCGTGGTCAGGCTTTCGCCCAGCGCATCCGCCTGCTCGTGCATGGCCTGCTTGAACTGCAAGCCCATCACACCGGCATAGATGACCAGGGCCAGGGCGACCAGGATCACGTTATGGCTGGCGATGCGCAATGCAATCGGTACACGGCGGTGGCGCAGTGCCCGGAAGATCAGCAGGAAGAAGTTGTCGGTTTTTACTGGCGTGGGCCGGTTCACTTGAGCTCGGCTCTTTTGTCCGTGAAGTTGACGCGCAGTATAGCGACAGGCCCTAGGCCGTCAAAGCGCTCACGGTGCCCGATGGTCACTGAAAGTGGGTAGAATGCGTTTTTTTTCCACCTGCGGGGGTGCGCCTTGCGCGAAATCGTCCTGATAAACATCACGGGAGTCGACCGTCCGGGTCTGACTGCGGCCATTACCGGCGTTCTGGCCCAGGGTGGTGTGAACATTCTCGACATCGGTCAGGCGGTGATCCACGACACCTTGTCGTTCGGCATCCTGGTTGAAATTCCCGACACCGAACAAGGCAAGTCCGTGCTCAAGGACATCCTGTTCAAGGGGTACGAGCTCGATCAACAGGTGCGTTTCACGCCGGTGTCCGAAGAGGATTACCAGCAGTGGGTCGGCAACCAGGGTAAAAAACGCCACATCGTGACCCTGTTGACCCGCAAGGTGACAGCCGGGCAGTTGCAGGCCGTGAGTTCGATCACCGCCAAATATGGCCTGAACATTGATCACATCGATCGTCTGTCCGGACGTATGCCGCTGGACACCCCGGCCGACAAGGGCAAGGGCTGCATCGAGTTCTCCGTGCGTGGCGAGGCGGCTGATCCGCAGGCGCTGCGTGCCGAATTCCTCAGCGTTGCCCAGGAACTGAACGTCGACATCGCCTTCCAGGAAGATTCGCTGTTCCGGCGCAACCGTCGCCTGGCGGTGTTCGATATGGATTCAACGCTGATCGAAGCCGAAGTGATCGATGAACTGGCCAAGGCGGCCGGTGTGGGTGACAAGGTTGCGGAAATCACCGAACGGGCGATGGCCGGTGAGCTGGATTTCCGCGCCAGCTTCAAGGAGCGCCTGGCCTTGCTCAAAGGTCTGGACGTCAATGTGCTGGATTCCATCGGTGCCTCGCTGCGCCTGACCGAAGGCGCCGAAACCCTGTTCGCTGAACTCAAGCGCCTGGGTTACAAGACTGCGATTCTGTCGGGCGGCTTCACCTACTTCGCCAAGCAATTGCAGGCCAAGCTGGGTATCGACTACGTGTTTGCCAACGAACTGGAAGTGGTCGACGGCAAAGTCACCGGCGTGGCGGTCGAGCCGATTGTCGATGCGCAGCGCAAGGCCGATTTGCTGAAGGAACTGGCGCACAAGGAAGGTTTGCGCTTGGAGCAGACCATCGCGGTCGGCGACGGTGCCAACGACCTGCCGATGCTGGCAATTGCCGGGTTGGGCGTGGCATTCCGTGCCAAGCCGCTGGTCAAGCAGTCGGCCAAACAGGCGATTTCGACCCTGGGTCTGGATGGTGTGTTGTACCTGCTGGGCTTCCGCGATCGCGACGGCCAGCTCTAGGCACCACAAATAAATGTGGGAGCGAGCTTGCTCGCGATTGCATAGTGTCAGTCGACATCTTCGTTGACTGATACACCGCTATCGCGAGCAAGCTCGCTCCCACATTTATTTGTGGTGCCTAGAGCTGGCCGTCGCGATCGCGGAAGCCCAGCAGGTACAACACACCATCCAGACCCAGGGTCGAAATCGCCTGT
>NZ_JBFUIC010000049.1:0-29005 GCF_056402075.1 Pseudomonas sp. P4_C3 | reverse complement strand
CATTTATATCGACACGCCGCCTTCCCTGAATTTCTATACGTTCAGCGCACTGATTGCCGCCGACCGCGTGCTGATTCCATTCGATTGCGACAGCTTTTCTCGTCAGGCGCTCTATAGCGTCATCGCGCAAGTGGCCGAGTTGCAGGCTGACCATAATGAGTCGTTGATCGTGGAAGGTGTGGTGGTCAACCAATTTGTGGCGCGTGTCAGCTTGCACCAGATGCTGATCGACGAGTTGGTGGCCGAAGGCTTACCCGTGTTACCGGATTATTTGAGCAGCACGGTCAAAATGCGTGAGTCCCATGAAGCGTCGGTGCCCATGATCCACTTGGCTCCACGCCATAAGCTGTCATTGGAGTTCGTCAGCCTGTTTTCCGCTTTGGAAAGAGCCGGTTGATCGTAAGAGCAAGGTTGAAAATTCAGCGTCTGACGATGGGATGGCACGCCTTGGTTCGCCATCTGATTCCGTGCGCTGAACATAAAATTGAAATTGAAATGCCAGTACGATAACTCGCGCGCAATCGCTAGCTCCTGCTTCGAATCAACACCTGTTTTCCTGGCCGCCTTTGGGATGGCCATTTTTTTTGCCCGAGATTTTTGGACGCAGCATTTTCAGTTTTTGCATTTCGTCCTCGGCTTGTCGAAGTTCACAGGTGGAAGCCTCCGCCCACAGGTGCTCCAGCGGTTTAAGGCCGGGCTCAAGTTTTACCTTGAGGCATGCACACATTTTTAATTTCTACTGAAGGCCCACGCATAAGCGTTCTACAAACAGTAAAAGCGACGGACTTCGCCCCCGAAGGCCTGACCACGGTCGGTGAGTTGGGCATCAACAAGTCGTCGCACAACACCATCCCGGGTCTAGTGAACTTCACCGTCGACCTGCGTCATCACCGCGATGAAACCATCGAGGCGATGGAGCAACAGGTCCGTGGGCGGCTGCAGGCGATCGCCGACGCTCGCGGTTTGAAACTGGCGATCACCCCGCACTGGATCATCCCGGCGACGCCGTTCGACGCGGACTGCGTGGCGGCGGTACAACAGGCCATGGACGCGCTGGGCTACGCTCAGCAGTCGATTGTCAGTGGCGCCGGACATGACGCGATCCACCTGGCGCGGTTCTGCCCGACGGCCATGGTGTTCATCCCGTGCGTGGGCGGTTTTAGCCACAACGAAGCCGAAGACGTACTGCCCGAGGATATGCGCCAGGGCACTGATGTGTTGCTCAACGCCGTGTTGGCCCGCGCCGGAAGCACTGAATAAACACGATCCCTGTGGGAGCGAGCTTGCTCGCGATAGCGGTGGATCAGTCGCCATCAATGTTGAATGTGCTGGCCTCATCGCGAGCAAGCTCGCTCCCACAGTGGGATGCGGTTGGTTTCAAGACCTACGTTCGCTGACAGGAATTTATCCCATGCGCAGTTTTTTCCACCCCGAACAATTGCTCCACCATCCACGCAGTTACTACTCCCGTGGCCAGATGCGTACGCCGCAGGAAGTGCCGGAGCGTGCGCAGCGCCTGGTGCAGGCGTCTCATGCGTTGGGTTTTACCGTTGAGCAACCGGCCGATGCCGGGCTCGCTCTGCTGCTGACGGTGCACGGCGCACCGTACCTGGCGTTCTTGCAGGAAGCCCATCAGCGCTGGAAAGAGATTCCCGAAGATTGGGGTGACGAAGTGATGTCGAACATCTTTGTCCGCGAACCCAATGCCCTGCGCGGAATTCTCGCGCAAGCCGCGCGCTATCTGGCCGATGGCAGTTGCCCGGTGGGCGAGCAAACCTGGCGTTCGGCTTACTGGTCGGCGCAAAGCGCCATCGCCGGTGCCCGGGCGTTGCTCGAGGGTGAACCGGCAGCGTATGCCCTGTGCCGTCCACCGGGTCACCACGCCCGGGCCGAAGCGGCGGGTGGTTTCTGTTATATGAACAATGCGGCGGTGGCCGCCCAGGTATTGCGCGCCGGTTTTTCGCGGGTAGCGGTGCTGGATACCGACATGCACCACGGGCAAGGGATTCAGGAGATCTTCTACGAGCGTGATGACGTGCTCTACGTTTCGGTGCACGGCGACCCGACCAACTTCTATCCGGGTGTCGCAGGTTTCGCCGATGAGCGCGGTGTCGGGGCGGGCGAGGGTTTCAACCTCAACCTGCCGATGGCCCATGGCGCCAGCGAGGCCGACTTTCTGGAGCAATTGGATGTAGCACTGAAGGCGGTGACGGACTTTGGCGCCGAGGTGCTGGTGCTGTCCCTGGGCTTCGACATTTTCGAACTGGACCCGCAAAGCAAAGTGGCGGTGACCCGCGAAGGGTTTGCCGTGCTCGGTGAGCGGATTCGCAGCCTTGGGTTGCCGTGCCTGATCGTGCAGGAGGGCGGGTATCACCTGGAGAGTCTGGAGGATAATGCGCGGGCGTTTTTTGTGAGCCCTGAGGTTTGGCAGCTCTGAGATCTTGGGTGTCTGGAAGATTGCTTTCGCGGGCAAGTCGGATCGCCGCACCGCCGCTCCCACAGGTTTCGCGTCGTCCACAAATCTGCGGTTCTACTCGGACACTGTGGGAGCGGGCTTGCCCGCGATGAACGATAACCCGGTCCACCTGACGGAACACAAGCGCCCTACGGCACTTGCCATAGCCCTGACGTTAACGTAAAGATTGCGGCAGGGCGCCGATGTATGAAGGCGCAGGGCGGATGACCCGGAGCGCTTGATGACGCTAATAAAAACAAACTCCCCCAAACTGCATCGCGAAGCCCGGCTGGCCCGGGAAAAGCTGCACCTGGAAGGCGAAGTGCCGGATGGCGTCCTGCGTGCGGAAATCGATGCCTCCTGGCGACGCAGTCTGAGCCATGGTGTGCATTTCAATGCCAAGCACGAGCTGGCGCTGGAATCGAGTGCCAGCCTCGACGTGTTGCTGGCAAGCAACCGCTTGCTGATCGACGCCGCGTTGCCAGCGATCGATTACCTGGCCGAGCGTCAGGGCAAGGAAGGGCTGATCATCCTCGCCAACTCCGACGCCACCATCCTCGCCGTCGAAGGCCGCGCTGACCGTCTCAAGGGCAGCGGCCTGCAGGACATCACCCTCGGCGCCTGCTGGAGCGAAGCGGTTCGCGGCACCAACGCCCTCGGCACGGCACTGGTGGAAGCCCGCCCGACCCTGATCGATTGCGGCGAACATTATCTGGATCGCCTCAGTGATTTTTCCTGTACTTCGGTGCCGATACATTGCCCCCAAGGCGACATTCTTGGCGTCCTCGACCTGACCCGCGAAGGCCCGCTCGGCCGTGCCCACGACAGCACTGCGCTGCTGGCCATGGCGGTCAGCCAGATTGAAAGCCGGGTGTTCAACGCCAGTTATCCTGACGAAATCGTCCTGGCCTTCCACAGCCGCAGGCAATACCTGGAATCGCCGTGGCAAGGCCTGCTGGCCGTGAGTCTTGGCGGGCAGATCCTGGCGGTCAGCGCCCAGGCCTGCCAGTTGCTCAACGCCGAGCGCTCGGCCCTGGTCGGGCGACGCTGCGAGGAGTTTCTCGGAGTCGACGGCCTGCAGTTGTTGGCGCGTCTGCACCAGGGCGGGGCCGGCAGCCTGCAAACCGCCAAGGGTGAATTCTTCTACAAAACCCTGCGTGCGCCGCAACGCTCGATCAACGTCAGCAGCCCGCCGCGCACTGTCGCGAAACCGGCCAAGGCGCAACCGGATCTGGAAGCGCTCGCCGGCAGCAATACGCGCTACGCCCGTGCCTTGCGCATGGCCCGCCAGGGGCTGGCCAATGAACTGCCGGTTTTGTTGTTGGGCGAAACCGGCACCGGTAAAGAGGTTATCGCCCGCGCCCTGYACATGGCCGGAGCGCGCTGCGACAAACCCTTCGTGGCAGTGAACTGCGCGGCCATTCCCGAAGGCCTGATCGAGTCCGAACTGTTCGGCTATCGCGAAGGCGCGTTCACCGGTTCACGCCGGGGCGGCATGGTCGGGCGCTTGCAGCAGGCCCATGGCGGCACCTTGTTCCTCGATGAAATCGGCGACATGCCCCTGGCCTTGCAGGCCCGACTGTTGCGGGTATTGCAGGATCGCAAGGTCGCGCCCCTGGGCGCTGGGGAAGAGCAGGACATCGACGTTGCGCTGATCTGCGCCACCCATCGCGACCTCAAGCGTCTGGTGGAAGAAAAACACTTTCGCGAGGACTTGTTCTACCGGGTCAACGGCATCAGCGTGATGCTCCCGGCCCTGCGCGAACGCGAAGATTTCGCCGCGCTGGTCAGCCGCATGCTGACGACACTGGGCGCCCCCATCGTGGTTCTGCACGATGATCTCAATCGCTTGCTCGGCGGTTATCACTGGCCGGGCAACATCCGCCAACTGGAGATGGTTCTGCGCACCGCACTGGCCATGCGCGAACCGGGTGAAACCGTGCTGACCCTCGACCACTTGCCCGACAGCATGCTCGACGAGTTGACCGCCAGCGAACGGCCCCAGGCCGGCAGCATCCGGGAAAACGAACTGGAGCTGATCCGTCAGTCCCTGGACACGCATCAGGGCAACGTCTCGGCCGCCGCCGACGCCCTGGGTATCAGCCGCGCGACCCTGTATCGCAAGCTCAAACAGTTGCGATCGTGATGCAGCGCCTGATCGTTCGGCTGATCGACAGCCAGAACCCCGAGGCGCTGCAAGCGTCGCTGCGCTGGCTGTACAGCTTTGTGCGACCCCATCGCCTGGCGATTGCCGGGCTGTTGGGCCTGTCGGTCTGCGCCTCGGCGCTGGTGCTGGTGCAGCCGTGGCTGACCAAACTGCTGATCGATGATGGCCTGTTGGCGCGCAACTTCCCGATGCTGGTGTTGATTGCCGGGCTGATGATCGTCGCCGGGTTGTTGGGCACAGCGCTCTCGGGCATCAACCGCTACCTGCACACGCGATTGTCCGGGCGCATGCTGTTTGCCTTGCGCGATGACCTGTACCGGCATTTGCAAACCCTGTCGCCGGGCTTTTACGGCCAGCGGCGCATCGGCGACCTGATGTCGCGCCTCGATGGCGACGTCGCGGAAATCCAGCGGTTTGCCGTGGACTCGCTGTTTTCGGCGGTGTCCAGCGTGATCGGCCTGGTGGTGGCCGTGGCGATGCTGCTGACCTTGTCCTGGAAGTTATCGCTGCTGGCCCTGGTGCTGATTCCCCTCGATGTCCTCTGGCTGCGCTGGATGCGGCGCAAGGTCGAGCGCGATGTGCGGCAGTTGCGCGAGCGTTCGGCGGACATGTCGTCGTTCATGGTCGAGACGCTGCCGGTGATGAAATTCATCCAGTCCGCCGGCCAGCAACAGCGCGAAGCACGGCGCCTCGAGACGCTGGGGCAGGGCTACATGAGCCAGTTGCTGCGCCTGCAAGTCACCGAGTTTTTCACCCAGGCCGTGCCCGGTACCCTGACCTCGCTGTCCCGGGCCTGCGCATTCTTGATCGGCGGTTACTGGGTGGTGCAGGGCACCTGGCAACTCGGCGCCCTGATTGCGTTTTCCACTTACCTGGGCATGGCCGTGGGGCCGGTGCAGAGTCTGCTCGGGCTTTACGTCGCGATTCAGCGGATGACGGTCAGCCTCGGCCGGGTCATGGAATTGCGCGGCGAACAACCGACCGTGTTGACGCCCGTCACGCCACGCCCGATGCCCAATGGCGGCGATCTCTGGTTCGACAACGTGCACTTCGCCCATCCCGGCCGCCAATCGACCTTGCGCGGCATCGAGGCGCGGATTCCCTACGGTATGAAAGTGGCCCTCAGCGGCGGCTCCGGCGTAGGTAAATCCACCCTGATTGACCTGCTGCAACGTCATCACGATCCGCAATCGGGCCGGGTACTGCTGGGCGACGTCGATCTGCGCGAACTGGACCTGTTCCAGTTGCGTCGGCGCATCGCCATCGTCAGCCAGGACATCGTGCTGTTTCGCGGCAGCCTCGCCGACAACCTGGCCTATGCGGTGCCGGACGCCAGCCGCGAAGCGATTGCCGAAGTGGCGCGACTGGCGCAACTCGACAGCCTGATCGAGTCCTTGCCCGAAGGCCTCGACAGTCCGTTGGGCGAGCGCGGTCAGCAGTTGTCCGGCGGGCAGAAGCAACGCATCGCGATTGCCCGGGCGCTGTTGCAGGACCCTTTGATCCTGGTGCTCGATGAAGCCACGTCCGCGGTGGATGAAGCCACCGAGCGCGAAGTCATCGACGCCATCGACCGCTTGTTCGCCGGGCGTACGCGCATCCTGATCAGCCATCGCCCCTCAACCCTGGCCGATGCCGATCTGCGTTTCGAATTGCTCGACGGCGTGCTGACCTCGAAGACGGTGCTGCATGAAACCTGAATTGCGTATTGGTGTGGTGGACAGCGGCCACTCGGCGGCACAGCGGGTGCGAGTGATCGCCGGTCGGCGCTTTGCATTGCTCGAAGACGGTCTGGCCGAGGGCGAGTTGCGCGACGACCCGCTGGGGCATGGCAGCGCGGTGATCGAGGCGATCGGCCGGCGTGCCCCCTCGGCGCTGTTTTGCGTGGCGCAGGTGTTCGACCAGSGCGGTGTCACCAGCGCCTTGCAGATCGCCACGGCGATTGACTGGCTGCTGGCGCAGGACGTGCGACTGATCAATCTGAGCCTTGGCCTGYGCCAGGATCGCAGCCTGTTGCGCGTGGCCTGCGCGGCGGCAGTGGCGCGGGGCGTGCTGCTGTGTGCGTCGAGCCCGGCCCAGGGGGAAGGGGTGTTCCCGGCGAACTATCCGCAGGTGGTGCGGGTGACCGGCGATGCGCGCTGCGCCGAGCAGGAATGGTCGTGGCTCAACACTGCCCAGGCGGATTTCGCCGCGTGTGTGCAGGGCACCTATCCGGGGCAATCCGGGGCGAGCCTCGGTTGTGCCGCCTTGAGCGGGCACATCGCCGGGTTCCTCGCCGAACAGCCTGACGCCAGCAATGCGCAAGTCATCGAGTGGTTGCGCGACCATGCCCGTTACCGTGGCCCTGAACGGCGCTTCGGGCCATGACCGACGTCGTCATTCTTGGCGCCGGACCGGCCGGCGCCGCCGTCGCGCTGGGGCTACGGCGGCTGGGCCATGGCGTCACGCTGATCAGCGAATGGCGCCGGTTTGCCGCGCTCGAAGGCGTGTCCGTGCGGGTTCTGGATGCCTTGCGCAGCGCGGGCCTGCATCAGGCGTTGACGGAGGCGGCGCTGCCTTCTCAACGCCAGGTGAGCTGGAACGGCCAGCACCATGCGCAGAACATCGAATACTTGCTCGACCGTCCGGTGTTTGACCGAGGCCTGCGCGAGGATTTGCGCCTGGCGGGGGTCGAGCTGATCGAAGGCCGGGTGCTGACGGTTCAGTCATCGGCCAATGGCCACCGAATAGAAATCGACGGACGCGAACCACTGCTCGCGCCGTTTCTCGTGGAGGCCCGCGGACGTCAGGCCCCCGCTATCGGCAAAGGCTTGCGTGGACCCGAGACGGTCAGCTTGCTCAATCGCTGGCAAGGTTCGCCGGGCAGCACCGCCAGCGCCGTAGAAAGCCTTGAGGATGGCTGGGCGTGGATGGCGCGACGCGCCGACGGTCAGTGCTACTGGCAATGGACAGTGGACGTTGCCAGCGCCGGGTTGCCGGGCAAGGCCATGTTGCTCGATTACTGCCGACAGCGGCGCCATGCTTCGAAGCTGGCCGCCGCATTTTTTGCCGGTGAAGCGGAGTGTGATCTACAACTGCACGCCCGCAGCAGCACGGCGATTCTGAGCCCGCAGGTGGGTGGTGAAAACTGGATTCGGGTCGGCGATGCGGCAATGGCCGTCGACCCGCTGTCGGGCAACGGGATCTTTCAGTCCTTGTCTTCGGCGTTGCAGGCGCCGGCAGTGATCAACACGCTGCTGTGCAAGCCCGAGCGAGCGGCTCTGGCCCAGCGTTTTCACCAACAGCGGGTGGAGCAGTTGTTTTTGCGGTTTGCGCGGATCGGCCGGGATTTCTATGCCGATGAGCAGCGCTGGCCGGACCAGCCGTTCTGGCAGGCACGACGGCAATGGCCGGATGCCGAGGTGGCCCATGCCGAGGCGGATTTCGATGCGCTGAGGATTGAGCGGGCGCCGGTGTTGCGTGAAGGGTTGGTCGATGAGGCCGAGGTGGTGATCACGGTCGATCAGCCGTTGGGGATCTGGCATGTGCAGGGGGTTGAGGTGGCGCCGTTGGTGCGGCGGTTAAAACACGGCGAGCCAGCGGATCTGGTGTTGGCCGGATTGACGTTGGAGCAGGGAAGGTTGGTTCGTGGCTGGTTGTTGGCTCAGGGGTTCAAACCCTGAGGTTTGAGCTGTCTGGACCGGCCTCATCGCGAGCAAGCTCGCTCCCACAGKGGTTTTGCGTCGTACACAAATCCCCTGTGGGAGCGAGCTTGCTCGCGATGGCGGTCTGAAGAACGCCGCTATTACAACTTGATCAACACCGACTTCAACTCGGTGTAATGCTCGATCGCCGCATACCCCATCTCACGCCCGACCCCGGACATCTTGTAGCCGCCGAACGGCAGTGCCGGGTCCAGGGCGCTGTGGCAGTTGACCCATACTGACCCTGACTTGATCCGTGGAATCATCCGGTGCACCGCCGCCAGATCATTCGACCAGATACTCGCGCCCAATCCATACGGACTGTCATTGGCCATGCGCAAGGCATCGGCCTCGTCGTCGAACGGAATGGCCACCAGCACCGGGCCGAAAATCTCTTCCTGCACCAGTGAGTGCTTCTGATCGACATCGACAATCACCGTCGGCTTGACGAAGAACCCCGGGCCGAACTGCTCACCGCCGCAGGCGATGGTCGCGCCGCTTTCCCGGCCC
Organism: Pseudomonas sp. P4_C3; assembly: GCF_056402075.1. Taxonomy (NCBI): domain Bacteria; kingdom Pseudomonadati; phylum Pseudomonadota; class Gammaproteobacteria; order Pseudomonadales; family Pseudomonadaceae; genus Pseudomonas; species Pseudomonas sp. P4_C3. The sequence goes on along the minus strand of NZ_JBFUIC010000049.1, from coordinate 20,193 downwards.
TTTTCGATGTAGCCGTAGACGCGCTCCTGCTGGCGCGCCGAGATCAACGGCCCCATGTCGACGCTCGGGTCGAGGCCGTTGCCGAGTTTCATGGCGTTGGCGATGCCAGCGATGTCCGCCACCACATTGTCGAAGTGCTTGCGCTGCACATACAGCCTGGAGCCTGCGCAGCAGACCTGTCCCTGATTGAAGAAAATCGCGCTGGCGGCCCCGGCCGCGGCGGTTTTCAGGTCGGCGTCGGCCATGACGATGGTCGGTGATTTGCCGCCCAGCTCCAGGGTGACCCGGGTCATGGAATCCATGGCGATCTTGCCGATTTGCTTGCCCACCGCAGTGGAGCCGGTGAAGGTCAGCTTGTCCACCAATGGGTTATGAGTCAGGGCGGAGCCGGCGGTGATGCCGGTACCGGTGACCACATTGAACACGCCTTCGGGGTAACCAGCCTCCAGCACCAGCTCGGCGAGTTTCAGTGCGGTCAGCGGGGTTTCGTCGGCGGGCTTGAGCACCACGGTGCAACCGGTGGCCAGGGCCGGGCCGAGTTTCCAGCAGGCCAGCAGTAGCGGGAAGTTCCAGGCGACGATGGCGCCGACCACGCCCACCGCTTCACGTCGAATGAAACTGTGGAACTGGTCGTTGGGCATCAGCGGTGCCGACACGTCAACCGTGGAACCTTCGATCTTGGTCGCCCAACCGGCCATGTAGCGCAGGAAGTCGATGGCCAGTTGCACGTCCATCACCTGGGCCACCGCCGCGCTTTTACCGTTGTTCAGGCATTCCAGCTGTGCCAGCAACTCGGCGTCGCGCTGCATCAGGTCGGCGAGTTTCCATAACAGGTTCTGCCGCTCCCGGGGGCGGGTGCGGGTCCAGGCCGAATCGTCGAACGCCTGGCGGGCGGCAAGTACCGCGCGGTCGACATCCGCAGGCGTTGCCCGTGGCACCACGCACAGCACTTCGCCGGTGGCCGGGTTGTGCAGGGGCATGGTCTGGCCGTCGGCGGCCTCGACCCAGTCACCGCCGATCAGCATGCGCGGGGCGCGCTGGATGAACGCCGAAGTGGCGGGAAGCACATTTGGAAGCGACATGATGAAACCTCGTCTTGTTCGTGTGGCGAGGTCATTCGCAATGGCTGTGCCAGTTGTGTTTTTTTGGCCAGAAGGCCCCATCTGGTGGGGCGTGACAGATTCTCTGTGGATCACCATGAGATCGATAAACGTCGCAAATTGCGACGACGTGAGACGTCCCGAACAAAATGTACATCAGGAACGTAATGCTTTTTGTAGGAGCGAGCCTGCTCGCGATGGACTAAAGAGCGCTGCGTTTAACTGGTAAGCACGCGTAATCGTTAACGACCATCGCGAGCAGGCTCGCTCCTACAGAAAGCTATGCTTGTCTCAGAGTGCAACAGTTGTCGCGAAATTGAACGTGTTGCCGCGATGGCATGACTGGCAAAACTCCCGCCGATTCTGGCAAACCATTGATTCATTGAGGTATTCGTAAGCTGGCACGCTCCGTGTATTGCTCATCGCAGACGTTTCTCTTGCCTCCGTCAGCAGATCAAAGCCGACGGCAGAAACCAAAAAAAAACGATAAGCCACAACAATAAGAACGCACCGTGCGAGGTTCGACGTTGATGAAGAGAAAACTCCGATCAGGCATGAGCGCCAGCCTGCTGGCCGTAGCTGCTTGTGTAGCGCTGCATTCACCCCCTAGCCTGGCAGCCCGCGACGCCCAGACCATCCTCAAGGAAACCTGTCAGGGCTGTCACACCCCCGAAGCCGAAAACGCCCTCAGCCGCATCAGCCACCAGCGCAAAACGCCGGAAGGCTGGCTGATGAGCATTGCCCGGATGCAGACCATGCACGGCTTGCAGATCAGCGATGACGACCGCCGGACGCTGGTCAAGTACCTGGCCGACACCCAGGGCCTGGCGCCGAGCGAAACCGACGGCGTGCGCTATGCGCTGGAGCGGCGGCTCAATACCGTCGAGCACTTCGACGACCAGACCAGCCAGATGTGCGGCCGCTGCCACTCCGGTGCGCGGGTGGCCCTGCAACGGCGTCCGGCGCAGGAGTGGGAGCGCCTGGTGAACTTCCACCTCGGTCAGTGGCCGTCCCTGGAGTATCAGGCGCTGGCCCGGGACCGCGACTGGTTCGACATCGCCCGCAAGGACATGGTGCCGCTGCTGGCCAAGCGTTATCCGATGGACAACCCGGCCTGGAAAAAATGGCAGAGCGTGGCGCCCAAAGCCGATGCGCTGGTGGGTGACTGGAGCTTCAGCGGTCACTTGCCGGGCAAGGGTGAACTGGCCGGTGTGATGACCGTGAGCGCCGATGGCAGCGACACCTTCAAGGTCAGCGTCAAAGGCCAATACGCCGACGGCAGCCCGTTCAATGGCGACGGCAGTGCAATTCTCTACACCGGCTACGAATGGCGCGGCAACGTGACCATCGATGGCGTGACCATGCGCCAGGTGTTCGCTGCTCAAGGCAATGCGATGCAGGGCCGGATGTTCGAGGCCGAGCACGACGAGCGCGGCCTGGACTTCGTCGCCGCCAAACAGGGTTCCCAGCGGTTGCTGGCGGTGCAGCCGGGCTATCTGAAGGCCGGCAGCGAAACCGAAGTGACCCTGATCGGCAGCGGCCTGACCGGCAAGCCGAACTTTGGCAAAGGCGTGGAAGTGCTCGAAGTCGTCTCGCAGAGCCCGCAGCAGATCAAGGTCAAGCTCAAGGCCGCCGCCAATGCCCAACCGGGGGCGCGCGCGGTCAGCGTCGACACGCTGAAAGGCCCGAGCCTGTCGGTGTACAGCAAGATTGCCGAAGTCAAAGTGGTGCCGGAATTTTCGGTAGCGCGGATCGGCGAGGGCGGCGGTTCGACGCCGAAGGTCCAGGGCCGTTTCGACGCAGAAGCCTGGGGCAAGGGCGCTGACGGCAAGCCGTATCGCATCGGCGTGTTCCCGGCGCAGTGGAAGGTCGAAGCCTTCGACGACCGCGCCAGGGAAGACGAAGACGTCAAGTTCGCCGGCACCATGCAGGCCGACGCCGGCGTGTTCACCCCGGGCGATGCCGGGCCGAACCCGGCACGCAAGATGTCCACCAACAATGCCGGCAACCTCAAGGTGATTGCCGCCGTCGACGACGCAGGGAAGTCCCTGACCGGCGAAGGCCACATGATCGTGACCGTGCAACGCTGGAACAATCCACCCATTCCGTGATGTTGCAACGTGAGCTTGGCTGAAAACGCTTTCAGACACTTTTCGGAATGACCGCAAGCCCCGCCAACCGGGGCTTGCACAGGAGGTTGGCAATGGGCGCTATCTTGAATCTGGTCGAACGCAACCTGCACGAAGTGCAGGTCGATGCCGACCGCATGCTGTTTCACATCCCCAGCAGTTCGCTGTTCGCCAGCGATGAACTGACGGGCACCATCATCGATACCTTGCGCGGGCCCGGTTGTTCTTCGGACGACCTGATCCAGCGCCTGGCCGCGCGGTTCAATGGCGAGGAAATCACCGAGACCCTGCGCGAACTGATGGCCCTGGAACTGGTCAGCGACGGTTCGCCGCTGACCCCGGACATCGCCACCAAGCGCGTCGAGCGCACGGCAATCAATACCGTGGTGCTCAACGTCAACACCGGCTGCAACCTGAGCTGCACCTATTGCTACAAGGAAGACCTCGACAAGCCGTCGGCGGGCAAGAAGATGGACGTCGAGACGGCGATTGCCTCGGTGGAAATGCTGCTGCGCGAATCCCCGGACGAAGAGCGTTTCACAGTGGTGTTCTTCGGCGGCGAACCGCTGAGCAACCGCAAGCTGATCGAGTACATGGTCGACTATTGCGAGAAGCGTTTTCGCGAGGCGGGCAAGTTCGTCGAATTCGTCATGACCACCAACGCCACGCTGCTCACCGAAGAAACCGTGGACTACCTCAACGCCCACCGTTTCGGGCTGTCCGTTAGCATCGACGGGCCGAAGACCGTGCACGACCGCAACCGCATCACCGTGGGCGGGCAGGGTACCTATGACGTGGTGCGGCGCAAGGCCGAGATGCTGCTGTCGCGCTACAACAGCCGCCCGGTCGGTGCTCGCGTAACGCTCACCACCGGCGTGACCGACGTCGAAACCATCTGGGATCACCTGTTCAACGAACTGGGTTTTGCCGAAGTCGGCTTTGCCCCGGTGACCTCCGGCGACATCAGCAGCTTCAACCTCACCAGCGATGAGCTGGTGCAGGTGTTCGCCAACATGAAAAAACTCGGCAAGCGTTACCTGGAAGCGGCGCTGGAGCACCGCAACATCGGTTTCTCCAACCTGCACCAGCTCATCACCGACATCCACGAAGGCCACAAGAAAGCCCTGCCATGCGGCGCGGGCCTGAAGATGCTGGCGGTGGATCACAAGGGCGAGCTGAACCTATGCCACCGCTTTACCGGTTCGAGCCTGCCGACCTTCGGCAACGTCCACAGCGGCGTGAAACAGGTGGAGTTGAACGACTTCCTGTCCCAGCGCCTGGATCGCACCAACACCGGCTGCGAGGACTGCCAGATCCGCAACCTGTGTTCCGGCGGCTGCTACCACGAGAGCTACGCCCGCTACGGCGACCCGACGCACCCGACCTATCACTACTGCGAACTGATGCGTGACTGGGTCGACTTCGGCATCGAGGTCTACACCCGGATCATGGCCAATAACCCTGCGTTCATCAGCAGCTACATCACTCCGCGCAAGGCTCACTGATATGAAACATCTCAAGGCAATCAATAACAAAGCGTTGAAGCTGGATCAGGCCGCGGATGAAAACCGCATTGAAGAAGTGGTGGCCATGAGTTCTGTGGCGGGCTGTGCCTCGRCCACCGACCCGGGCTGGGAAATCGATGCGTTTGGCGGTGTGTCTTCGCTGTGCCAGCCGATGGAGGCCGACCTCTACGGTTGCTCCGACCCTTGCTGGTGGCCGGCCCAGGTGCCCGACATGATGAGCACCTACCCGGACTGGAACAAGGATGCCCAGGCGTCCAACGAAAACTGGCGCAACCTCGGCACTGTCTTCCCCAAAGACAAGTGATCACAGAAGAAGGATTCCAGCATGCGTAATATCAAAGCCTGCGGCCTGGCCGCGTTTGCGGTCCTGAGCAGCTGTTCGGTCAGTGTCCTGGCCGATGAAAACACCGCGTTGCAAGACGGTCACGAATACATGTTGACCACCAACTACCCGAACAACCTGCACGTGATCGACCTGGCCACTGACACCCTGTTCAAGACCTGCAAGATGCCCGACGCCTTCGGCCCCGGCACCGTGCARCTGTCGCCGGACCGCAAGAYCGCCTACGTGCTKAACAACCACTATGCGGATGTCTACGGCGTYGARCTSGRCAGYTGCAAACAGGTGTTCCACGCCAGCATCACCCAGMAGCCGGGGGAGAAAGCGCGCTCGATGTTTGCTTTCACCCTCAGCCATGATGGCAAGGAGCTGTACACGGTCGCCAACCCGACGTTGATGATGAACGACCGTTACGAAGTACAGCAGCCACGACTCGACGTGTATGCCACCAACGCTGGCATGGACGCCAAACCGGTGCGCAGTTTCCCGGCGCCGCGCCAGCTGACCATCATGCAGAGCGGTGACGACGGCACGCTGTACGTGGCCGGGGCGGACGTCTACAAGGTCAATGTGCAAACCGGCAAGTTCGATGTGCTGATCCCCAGCCGCCACTGGAAACGCCCGAACTACAGCGCACCGGACGTGCTCTACGTGTGGAACCAGCAGACCTACCGGCATGACTTCTCGCTGCTCTACACCGCGGCGAAGTTCAAGGACAAGAAACAGGACCCGGCCACCGCCGAATACCTGTACGGCCTGTTCAGTGTCGACCTGAAGACCGGCAAGACCGAAACCACCGACTTCGGTCCTCTGACGGAAATCTACTTCAGCGGCATGCGCTCGCCCAAGGACCCGAACCTGATGTTTGGCGTGCTCAACCGTCTGGCCAAGTACGACATCAAGCAGAAGAAAATGCTCCAGTCCGCCACGCTCGATCACTCCTACTACTGCATTTCCTTCAACAAGGACGGCAGCAAGATCTACCTGGCGGGGACCTTCAACGATGTGGCGATCTTTGATGCCGACAGCCTGAAACAGACGGGCAGCGTCAAGTTGCCGGGCGGGGATATGGCGATTACCACGGCGCAGATTTTTGTGCGGTAGTTGCGGCGCCTGACCTGACGCTATCGCGAGCAAGCTCGCTCCCACAGTGGATTTTCAGTGTGACCACTATTGTGTGAACACCCCCGAACCCTGTGGGAGCGAGCTTGCTCGCGATGAGGCCCTCAAAAACACTGCAACACTCAAACCCCCGGCACCGGACAACTCAAATCCCCCTCCTGACACTTCAAGTACTGCTTGAACGTCTGAACCCGTGCCTTGGTCAGCTCCGTCACGCAATTGCTGTAGATCAGCGGATACACACTCCCGCCTTCCACCCCGGACGCAGAGAACCTGCACTCGGCATCGCGAAACGCAATCCACGACCGCTGCGCACCCACCAGTAACTTCTTGCTGTCCGGGTTGCTCTTGAGTCGCGAAGTGATTTGCTGGTAAAGCGCATTCAACTCCTTGTCCGCCGCCGCATGCTGCTGCGATGCGCACTGGTTCATCGTGACCTGGTCGGTGGCGTTGTCGCAGTTCACGGCAGCATGGGCCAGGGAGGTGAACAACAAAGGCGTCAGCGCCATTAGTAAGCGTGGGTTCATGCTCGAGTGCTCGCTGTGACCGAATGAGAGATGCAGTGTAGCGCCGAGGGGCATTCAGCCCGCTACGCTTGCCATTGCGCGTGTTTTTCCACCGAATCGTATTCCAGCCATGGCACGTCATGGGCCGTCCAGATATGCGCCTGGGGCGTCATCTGCGGATCGGTATCCAGTGTCGCCACCCGAACGATCACGTGCGGCTGGGTCGGCCGTTCGGCTATCAGGTGTGAACCGCAGGCCGAACAGAAATACCGAAACTTGCCCGGCGACGATTCATGGCGGCTCAGGCGATCCTGGCCTTTGGTCCAGCGAAAATGCTCGCGCATGACCCCGGCGGTCGATGCAAAAGCGGCTGCGTGTGCCTTGCGGCAGGTTTGGCAATGGCAATGGCTGATGGGCATGTCGAGGCTGTCGAGTTGGTATTCGATGGCCTTGCACAGGCAACTACCGCGCAGTTTATTCATGGCTGACTCCTTTCAGGGGAAGATTTCGATGGGGAACGTTAGCAGTTTCGATTCTCTGACTATTCTCCTGCCCCAGAACTTATTGTCGTAAATGCAACCGAATATCTCAGGTATGGTTGATTGCACATCCCGATTGGTACAACTTCAAGGTTGGTCGTGTGGTTTTTGACCTACTGTTCAAGTACAGGAGGTGACTTATGAACCCAGCATCTGATCGCATCGAAAGGAAAATCCTGCTCAAGGCCAAGCGTTCACAGGTCTGGCGCGTGCTGGCCAATGCCGAAATGTTCGGACAGTGGTTTGGCGTGGCGCTGGAGGGAAAGCGTTTTGTGGCAGGCGAGTGGACCCAGGGGCAGGTTACCTACCCCGGTTATGAGCATTTGCGCTGGAACGTACTGGTGGAGCGAGTCGAGCCGGAACGGCTGTTTTCGTTTCGCTGGCACCCTTATGCCGTGAAACCGGAAGTCGATTACTCCCAGGAGCCCACCACACTGGTGAAATTCGAGCTCGAAGACATGGACAACGGCACATTGCTCAAAGTCTCCGAGTCCGGTTTCGATCACATTCCCCAGGCCCGTCGCGAAAGGGCTTTCCGCATGGACAGTCGTGGCTGGGAAGAGCAAATGAACAATATCGAGCAGTTTTTGATCGATAATGCCAAGTCCCACGAGCAACAGAGTGGCGGAAGTCGGCTCGAAACCTGAGGCGTTTAAGGGTTTTGGAAGGTGGTTTATAGCGAATGTCTTACACACGATGGTAGCGATGTCGTCTGTTATAAATTGGATCCGATGCGTAATCTCGCTTCACCCACTGAAGCACAGGATGTGCTCAGGATCACGGATGATCGACCATCTGCAAGGAACGCTACGACAAGGAGTCGTCATGGTCTTGGAAAAACCCGCTTCGGCGGGTTTTTTTGTGAGCGCAGGAATAGTCATGGCGGCAGGAACCGTGTTTCTCCCGCCATTTTTTCACTGTCGGTCGAGTTTCGCCGCCGCGCGCTCGGTGATCTGCGCCCGCAGCTTCAATGAGCCGGCAGCCCGCTGGCGAGCCTCCTCCAGCACACTGGCCGGGGCCGTCTCGGGGCTGCCCGCGCTAAACGGTGGGGCCGGGGCGTATTCCAGTTGCAGCTGCACCAGCTCGGCGGTGGACTGGTCGAACAGCTCGGCGGCCAGGGTCAGGGCGAAGTCGATACCGGCGGTGATGCCGCCACCGGTCAACAGATTGCCGTCGCGAACCACCCGGTCTTTCACCGCGATTGCGCCCAGCGGCTTGAGCAGTTCGTGATACGCCCAGTGAGTGGTGGCGCGTTTGCCTTTGAGCAGTCCCGCCGCGCCCAGCACCAGCGCGCCGGTGCACACCGAGGTGATGTAGCGGGCGTTGGTGGCCTGTGCCTTGAGAAAGTCCAGGGTCTGGTCATCTTCCATCAACGGCCCGACGCCACTACCACCGGGCACGCAGATCACGTCCAGTGCCGGGCAATCATCGAAGGTGGTGGTCGGTTTCAACAGCAGGCCGGTGCTGGCGGTGACCGGCATCAGGTCTTTCCAGATCAGATGCACTTTCACATCCGGCAGCGAGGCCAGCACGTCATAAGGGCCGGTCAGGTCCAGCTGCTGAACCTGTGGAAACAACAGAAAACCGATCTGCAACGTCATGGTGTTTTTCTCGTGAAGTGGGTGGACGGTTTGACTGTAGGCTCGTAGGCTTTGGCGYATACGCCAATATCCCCACGAATTACGCCAAATGTCGAAAACCATCCATGTACTCGCTTTCGCCAACGTGCAATTGCTCGACGTCACCGGGCCGCTACAGGTATTCGCTTCGGCCAACGACATTGCCCGTCAGCAAGGCCTGCCACGACCCTACGCGCCGACGGTGATTGCCAGCGGCGGCGGGGCGGTGATGTCGTCGGCGGGGTTGGCGCTGTTGGCCGAACCTTTGCCGGATGGGGGCAGCGATACTCTGATCATCGCCGGTGGCTGGGGTGTTTACGCAGCGGCGCAAGATGCGCCGCTGGTCGCCTGGGTGCGCGAACATGCCCGTGGCTGCCGGCGGGTTTCCTCGGTGTGCACCGGCGCGYTCCTGCTGGCGGCCAGCGGCTGGCTCGACGGCCGGCGTGTGGTCACCCACTGGACCCGTTGCGAGCAACTGGCGCAGCAGCACCCGCGCTTGCAGGTCGAGCCCAATCCGATCTTCATCAACGACGGTCCGGTCTGGACCTCGGCCGGAGTGACTGCCGGTATCGACCTGGCGTTGGCCATGGTCGAAGAAGACCTCGGGCGCGTCATGGCCCTCGAAGTCGCCCGGCAACTGGTGGTGTTTCTCAAGCGTCCGGGTGGCCAGTCGCAATTCAGCGTAACCCTGTCCCTGCAACAGAAAGGCAACCGTTTCGACGAACTTCACGCCTGGATCAGCGAAAATCTGACCCAGGACCTTGGCATCCCGACCCTGGCCTTGCAGGCCGGCATGAGCGAGCGCAGCTTCGTGCGCCACTACCGCGCCGACACCGGCCAGACCCCGGCCCGGGCCATCGAACTGATCCGCGTCGAAACCGCACGGCGTTTGCTCAGCGATACTGGCGTGCCGATCAAACGGGTGGCGGTGCAATGCGGCTTCGGCAGCGAAGAAACCCTGCGCCGCAGTTTCCTGCGGGCCATGGGCGTGACGCCGCAGGCTTATCGGGAGCGGTTTTCGGTCAGTGCTGGAGCAGATCCAATAGCGCCTTGAGTGTTGCTTCTGACGCTTCTTCGGGAATGTTGTGGCCAACGCCTGCCAGCACTCGACGCTCATAGGAGCCGGTGAAATGCCTGATATCTTCGTCGATTTCTTCCGCGGGACCGACGCCATCATCGGCACCGCACAAGGAAATCGTCGGTACGCTGATACTCGGCTGTTTGCTCAGGGCCTGCTCCATCCATTCCAACGTCGGATCGCCAAGGGCATACATGAAACGGTGGCGGTAGGAGTGAATCACAACGTCGACGAAATCCGGGTTATCGAAGGCCGGGGCGCTCAACGGATAGCGTGCAGCGTTGTCGGCCCAGGTGGGTGACCACAGTTTCCAGAGCAATTCGCAAAAAGCGTGGCGATTTTCGGTCAGGCCCGCGACGCCACGAGGTGTGTGGAAATAGTACTGATACCAATAGCGATGCTCGGCCTCAGGAGCCAGAGGCAGTGTCGAATGGGGGATGTCCTGAAGGTTATAGCCATCGCCCGTAACCAGGCAGCGCACCCGTTCCGGCCACAGTGCCGCCACAATGCACGCCGCCCGACCGCCCCAATCGTAGCCACAGAGGGACGCCTGTTTAATGGAAAGGGCATCCATCAGGTCAAGCAAATCCTGGGCAAGGGCGGCTTGCTGGCCAGAGCGCAGCGTATCGGCTCTGATGAAGCGCGTCGGGCCGTATCCCCGCAGATACGGGACGATCACGCGGTAACGCTTGGCGGCGAGAGCAGGGGCGATTTCGTCGTAGGCGCGCGGTGAATAGGGAAAGCCATGAAGCAGGATGACCGGGTCGCCGGTAGCGGGGCCGTGTTCTTCGTAGGCAATGTCGAGTTGTGACGTGCGGACGGTCTTTAGTGGCTGCTCAATCATCATCCCCCCTTGGTGCCGATAGTTGTGTTACCCGAACAGCACCCTTTGCCAGTGTTCTTCACTGATGATCGCGATAGGAACACCGCTCTCTCTCAGTTCAACGGCTTTTTTGATCTTGGTGCCATAAGTGCTATGAAGCCATTGATCGTTTCCGATGCTGCCAACCACCAGATAGTTGATTTTTTTGCTGACCGAGCCACCAATCAGGCCGCCGCGTTCGACTATCAGCGACTCGCATTCTTTGCGCGGACCGTAAGCCATAACTCCGGTGAACAGGAAAACCCGATCAATCCAGTTCAGTGCGGGTGCAGGGTTATCGAGTGGAAGACAGCAAGGAGTTGTGAAGATCTGGTCAGAGCCAATCGGCAGACCTGCAAACTGGTGCAGCATGTCCAGTAGCTCAGCCGATTCTTCGGAGTCCAGCACGCCATCACTCAGCATGTTGGAGAGGCGTTTATAGAGGATGTTCACGACTGGATCACCCAGATGACACAAATGAACTTCGATCCAGCTCTTGAGAAACTCGGCTTCCTGCTGGTTGATCTTGCCATCGGCAGCGAGTCCAGCCGCAATGCCTACCAGCGCGTCGGCTGAACGTTTATCAATGCGTGCTTCGTGGAAGAATCCACTGTTTTGAAATTCCTGATGCAAATCGACCATTGTCACTGCTCCTGGGATTCAACTTCCGCTATTTGATTGAAATACTTCGCCCGATCCGGCGTAAACGTCACCACCATGCCGGTCCGAGTACATGTCAGTGCTCGTTCCTGTGCCAGATCCACGTCCAGGTCTTCCCCACGCAACCCTTGCCACTGTGCGAGGTATTTGAGGGAGCCATATTTTTCGAGTTTCTTCAGGCTGCGGCTCACGCCACCTTTCCAGCCTAGTACCGGCAACTCGCCGGCGAGGCACTGTCGGGCGAGGTCAGGGAAGCGGGCGGCGCGCTGGCGGCCGACTTCCCAGCATTTGATCAAGCCCTTGTCACCGGCCTCCCAGAGTTCTTCGCGGTTCAAACCGGTTCGGAGCGGGGAATCGATACTGCGCTGGATGCGTTGGGTCATTCTGGTTCCTTGAATTCGGGGAGGCTGGACAGCTCCGCTGTACCCGTTGAGCAAGGATGTTAGGTGGGGATGTAGTGGCTGGCAAAGGGTAATTTCGGGGGTGTTTGCTGACGGCAGGTGTTTAAAAAGTGTAGGGCTAAGTTTGCGAAACCTGTGGATGGTGTTGGAAGCTTGTACTCACGGCTGCCAGACGTTTTTCTCCCCACTCAACCTCCGGTCCAGAAAACACGCCGCACTGATCAACGCCAGGTGCGTCAGCGCTTGCGGTGTGTTGCCCATGTGCCGCCCATGGCTGTCGAGCTCTTCGGCATACAACCCCAGCGGGTTGGCGTACCTGAGCAACTGTTCGAACTCCAGGTGAGCCTTGTCCAGCTGGCCGGCGCGGGCCATGCATTCGACGTACCAGAACGAGCACGCGGCGAAGGCGCCTTCGCTGCCGGGCAGGCCGTCGATCTGGCTGTCGTCGTTGCGGTAGCGGTAGACCATGCCGTCGCGCACCAGGCTCTTTTCGATGGCTTGCAGGGTCGCCAGCCAGCGCGGGTCGCGGGCGCTGACGAAACGCACCAGCGGCATCAGCAGCATCGAACCGTCCAGGCCGGTGCCGCCGATGTGCTGGACGAAATGCCCGCGCTCTTCATTCCAGAAGTTCTCCCAGATGTCGGCGTAGATCGCCTGACGGGTCTGGTCCCAACGTGCGAACGGTGCCGGCAGCGAACGTTTTGAGGCGAGGCGGATGGCGCGGTCCAGGGCGACCCAGCACATCAGCCGTGAATGCAGGAAATGGTATTGCCCGCCGCGCATTTCCCAGATGCCGACATCCTTTTGCTCCCAGGTTGCGCAGACCTGATCCACCACTTCCACCGTGTGTTTCCAGCCTTCATGGGAAATGGCTTCGCCGTATTTGTTAACCAGGTAGATCGCGTCCATCAGCTCGCCAAAAATGTCGAGCTGGACCTGTTCGTAGGCCTGATTGCCGATGCGCACCGGTTGTGCGCCAGCATGGCCGGACAGGTGCGGCAGCTCGACCTCCGGTAATTCCTGGCGACCGTCGATGGCGTACAGGATGTTGAGTTTCATCGGTTTGCCATGGCAGTCGCTGACCCGCCCGCGCAACCAGCGCATGTAGGCGTTGGCCTCTTCGACGAAGCCCAGGCGCATGAATGCATAAACGGTGAATGAGGCGTCGCGGATCCAGGTGAAGCGATAGTCCCAGTTGCGTTTGCCACCGGGGCTTTCCGGCAGGCCGAACGTCGCGGCGGCGAGAATCGCGCCGTGTTTGCGCGAGGTCAGCAGCTTCATTGCCAGGGCCGAGCGGTTGACCATTTCGCGCCAGCGGCCGCGGTAGTTGGACTGGCCGATCCAGTCGCGCCAGAACTTCAGGGTGCGCTCCAGGCACAGTTCGGCAGCGCCTTCCTTGAAGCGAGCATCGTTGACGGCGCCGAGCAGGAACTGGCCTGTCTGGTCTTGCTCGAGGGTGAATTCGGCGACCGCCACATTGGCGTCGATGCGTAAGGCCTGATCCGAAGATAGCCGCAGCGACGGTTGACTGGCGGCCTCGAAGATCACGTCCCGCTTGTCCACGCGTGCGTGGGTCGTGGCACGGGCGTAGTCATGGCGCACAGCGCAACGCATGTGGAAAGTGGCGCTGCCGCTGACCACGCGGATCCGCCGCATCAGCAGCGGCAGGTCATCTTCGGTGTCGCCGACAGGCAGCAGGTCGGTAACTTCGACCACGGCGCGATCACTGAGCCAGCGGCTCAGCAGCACATTGGTGTCGGGCAGGTAAATCTGTTCGCGGCGAGCATCGGGCAAGTCCGGCGACAACTGGAAAATCCCCGCCTCGGGGGTGTCCAGCAGTGAGCAGAAGATCGACGGACTGTCGAATTCCGGCCAGCAGAAAAAATCCACACTGCCTTTGTCGTTGACCAGCGCCGCACTGCGCATGTCGCCGATGATGCCGTGGGCGTCGATGGGGCTTTGGCGTTCAGGGGGATCAGCCATTGTCGTGAAACTCCGGGAATCTGGGTCCTAAGTAGCTGACTGGTTTGGGTGGCCGAGAGTTCATTTGACGAAGAGGCCTTCACATTCAACCAACAAATTGCTGCTTCCCCCTCGATTCGCCGTTATGGCAACGTGCATGCCCTGACTGAGGCCGGACCCATGGCAAACCCCTATCGCGAGTTGTTCAAAGCCCCCGGCAGTGGCGCATTCGTGCTGGCCGGAATGATCGCGCGCATGCCGATTTCCATGACCGGCATCGGCCTGATCACCATGCTCTCGCAGTTGCAGGGTGGCTACGGAATGGCCGGTGCGGTGGCGGCGACGTTCGCCCTGGCCACGGCCTTTTGTGCGCCGCAGGTCTCGCGCCTGGTGGATCGATATGGCCAGGGGCGGATTCTGCCGGTGGCGGCGTTGCTGGGCGGTGGGGCACTGTTGTTGCTGTTGTTGTGCACGCGGTTGCAAGCGCCGCACTGGACGCTGTTTGTCTTCGCCGCGCTGGCATCAAGGGGCCAGAACGTAGGCAAAGCGTTGGTGCAGCAACTGCTGGAATTGGCGTCTGAGTATTTCCGCGTTGTGCGACTGACCACGGACACACCCGAGGGCGCAGTCTTTTACCTTAGCTGCGGGTTCCGGCCGATACAGGATGATTTTGCGACGCATATGAAGTCATTGGTGGATGTGACATAGCCAATGCGAACTCACTGATGGACCGTCGGGGCATTTGTGGTTCAGCAACTTTCACGCCTGAAGGAATAGTCCTCAGGCCTCGGACAGGGTTCTGCCGAGCCGTCTTCCGCATCCCGTATCGCCTATGTATTATCGGCATCGGCCCGATGCTGCCCGCCGCTCGCTCCCGCTGGGAAAGGTGAAAGCATCTCCTTCTTGTACGAACCCTGTCGCCTCTCTTGACGGTCGAGATTTGGCAATGCGAGCACCAAGGCATCTCGGCTACAGGAGCAGTCATGTTTTCAATCGAGCAAGCCAGGCAAATGGCCAAACAGTTGCGCGCCTCGCTGGAGGAACGCAATCAAGTGGTGACCCATTCCACCGCGCTGGAACTGGTCGCGCAGCAACTGGGCTACAAGGACTGGAACACCGCGTCAGCGATGCTTGCCCCGGCAAACATGCCGTCCACGCCTGCTGCGACTTTCGACAAACCCATTCCAATCCTGCGGATGTTCGACGAAGGCAAGGCGCGCGAGTTTTATCTGGATTTCCTGGGGTTCAGCGTCGAGTTCGAGCACCGCTTCGAGGCTGATCTGCCGCTGTACCTGGGCATCAGTCGCGACGGGCTGCAACTGCATCTTTCCGAACATCATGGCGATGCCAGTCCTGGCTCGACGGTATTTGTGCCGATGAAAAATATTGAACTGCTGCGGGACGAATTGCTCGGCAAGCGCTACGGATACGGGCGTCCGGATATTGTTCAGCAGGGCTGGGGTAAAGAGCTGCAAGTCTACGACCCGTTCGGCAATCGGATTCGCTTCTGCCAATACTGATTCGACGGTGCGGACCGGGGTGACCCGGTCCGCTTCAAGGCACAACGATTCGACCTCGCTCGCACCGATTCAGGCTGTGCTTTAATCTGAAACCTTCAATCAGGAGATCTCGGAATGGAACCCAACATCGCCCACGTTTCTCGCTTCCTCGTATCAGGTCTGACCGTACGTACGAAGAACCAGGATGAATTCCGGAAGGAGAGTGCGAAGATCCCCGGGCTGTGGGGGCAGTTCTTTGCCAGCAGCGTTGCCGAGCAGATCCCGGACCGTTTACCCAATGCACCTGTTGTTGGTGTGTACTCAACTTATGAATCTGACGCCAACGGTTTGTACAACGTGACGGCAGGTGTGCCCGTGACCGCGACGAGCGCGGACTTCGACAGCATCGAGATTCAGGAAGGCAAGTATCTGGTCTTCGAAGCCCGTGGCCCAATGCCCGCTGCGGTCATTCAGGCCTGGGGGGATATCTGGAACTACTTTGAACAGCATCAACAGGTGCAACGTCGTTACGCCACGGACTTTGAATCCTATGGCGGCCCTGACGAAGTCCGGATTCATATTGGCGTTGTGGCATAAACGCTGAACGAAACAGGTGGGTTAAATCTTGAGGATCAACACGGCATGACCACGCAGGACACTTCGCTTCAAGACATCGCCGCGCCTGAAGGCGTTTGTTATGGCTGTGGCAGCCAGAACCCGCACGGGTTGCACATCAAGAGCTTCTGGCATGAAGACGGGGTGCATGTCATGGCCGAGCATTTGCCGGATGACAAGTACTGCGGCTGGCCGGACCTGGTTTACGGCGGTTTGATTGCGATGCTGGTCGATTGCCACTCCAACTGGGCTGCGATGGCTTATCACTATCGGGCAGAGCAGCGCGAAGCGGGCAGCTTGCCCCACATTACCTGCGTCACCGGTCACCTGGGCATCAAGTTCATCAAGCCCACCCCGATGGGTGTCCCCCTGACACTGCGTGCCAAAGTCGAGGGCGATGTCGGGCGCAAAAGTCGGGTCATTTGCGAGGTTTTCGCCGGGGATGTCCTGACCGCTGTCGGGGATTCCACCTTTGTCCGCGTCGATACCGGGCAACTCAGGGCCGAAGCGCACGAGCGTCAGGTCGAATCCTGAACCCGGCGCAACGAACGCGCATCACCGTTGCCATTCGTCAGCGAGTGAGCACCTTTCCAGATACAAAGGCTGCCCCCCTGTAGGAGCGAGCTTGCTCGCGATGGTCGTTAACGATAACGCGTGTTTACTGGCTAAACGCAGCGCTCTTGAATCCATCGTCGGATCGCCGCCCGGAGCAAGCTCGCTCCTACAACGGCCCGGTTTTTTTGTTGCAGATGAGGCTTTCAGCCATCAGTACTGCGCGCGCAGGCTCAGGGTCACGGTACGCGGGTCGCCGTAGAAGTTGGTGCCCCAGGAGGCATYGACGCGGTCGTAGTACTTGCGGTCGAACAGGTTGTTGGCGGTCAGTGTCGACGACAGGTGTTCGTTGAACTTGTAGCCGACCTGCGCCGTGGCGATGGCAAAGCCGCCTTGCTGGAACTTCACGTCACGCTGGTAGTAGGTGTCGCTGACCACACGCACGCCACCGCCGACGCTGAAGTCCTTGAGCGCACCGTCGGTGAACTCGTACTTGTTCCACAGGTTGAAGTTGTGCCTGGGCGTAATGGTGCTGAAGGTCTTGCCTTTGTTGGCCTGATCGCCGTCCAGGAACTTGGTGGAGGTGTAGGCGTAACCGGTGACGATGCTCCAGTTCTCGCTCAGGTTGCCGCTCAGCTCGGTTTCCCAGCCCTCGCTACGTGCCTTGCCTTCGGTCATGTAGGCACCGGAGGTGTTGTCGTATTCGGCGCGGTTTTCATCGTAGATGCGAAAGGCGGCGATGCTGGCGTTCAGGCGACCGTCGTAGAATTCGCGCTTGACGCCGATCTCGTACTGCTTGCCTTCGCGCGGGCCGACCGGCTTGCCATCCGTGCCGATTTCGCTCTGCGGTTTGAACACGCCGGTGTAGCTGAAGTAGGTCGACAGCTGCGGGGTGATCTTGCCGATGATGGCGCCGTACGGTACGACCTTGCGGTTGATGCTGGTGTGGGCTTCGCCGAAGTTGTCGAAGAAGGCGTTGGCGTTTTTCGCATCGCTTTCGTACCAGGTGACGCGGCTGCCGCCGATGACATCGAGCCAGTCGGTGACGTTGAACTTGGCACGGGTGTAGACGCCGTACTGATCGGACTTGGACCAGTTGCCGTTGACGTGCGCATAGTCGTTGTGGGGAATGTCGATGCTGCCCGGGTCGAACACGTTGATCGGGAAGTACTCGCCGCCGCCGTAGGTGAAGTCCTTGTCCAGGTGCTGGTACTCGGCGCCCAGAGTGAACTCGTGCCGGCGATTGGCGAACTCGAACGGCGTGGTGACGAAACTGTCGACGCCGATGGTCTTGATGTGGGTGTAGTAGTCATAGGCCACGACTGAGCTGTCACCGGTGGTGGGGTCGACCGCGCCGTCGGCCCAGGTGAAGTTACGCTGCGGGGTTTCGGCGTCGCGGTAGGTCAGGGTGGTCTTGAACTGACCGCCGTTGTCCAGTTCGTGGTCGAGTTCGGCGAAGGTTTCCCAGACCTTTTCGTCGAGGGTGTTCCACTTGGCATCGACGAAGGTCGAGCGCGGTACGTCGAGCAATCTGCCGTCGGCGTAGGCCGGCAGACCGAAGGCCGGGGTGGAGTGGTTCTGTTGGTAAGCGCCGCCGACCGACAGGGTGGTGGTCGGGTCGAGGTCGAATTCCAGGCGACCGTAGACCATCGGGCGTTCGTTCTGCGCGTAGTTGACGAAGGACTTGTTGTTCTCGTAGGCGGTGATGAAGAGACCGCGCACGGTGCCCTGGTCGTTCAACGGGCCGGTGACGTCCACCGAAGAACGGTAGCGATCGTAGGAGCCTGCGGCCAGTTCGCCACCGAGGGCGAATTGGCTCAGGGCGCGCTTGCGCACAACGTTGATCGTACCGCCGGGTTCACCCGCGCCCTGGTACAGGCCCGAAGGACCGCGCAGCACTTCGATGCGGTCGTACATCGCCAGGTCGAAACTGGTGGCCATGTCGCCCTGGCCGGTGGGTTGCGAGACGCCGTCGACCTGCACCTGATCGACGAGGAAGCCACGCATGTAGATGTCATTGAGGCTGGAGCCGGAGTTGTAGGTCTTGATGGTCACGCCGGTGACCTGACGCAGGGCGTCCTGCAGGCTGTTCAGGTTCTGGTCGTCCATGCGTTGGCGCGTGACGACGGACACCGACTGCGGGATGTCCTTGACCTTGATGTTGCCTTTGCCGATGGTCACTTCATCGCTGGTATAGGAGTGCGTGCCTTCAGTGGTCGGCCCCAGCGCCACGCCGGTGATGGACGTCGCACCCAGTTGCAACGTACTGGAGTCACCGGCCGCCGGCACCAGCGACACGGTGTTGCCATTCAACTGAAAATTGATGCCGCTCCCCAGCAGCAAGGTTTTCAGTGCCTGTTCCGCTTCCATGCTGCCGGACACCGTCGTGGACTTGATGCCGTTGACCATGTCCTGGCTGTAGAGAATCTGCAGGTTGGTCTGCTGGCCCAGTTGGCGCAATGCGCTGGCCAGCGACTGAGCCGGCACATTGACGTTCACCGGGGCTGCCTCGACCTGGGAAGTGCCCAGCAGCAACAGGGTCAGCAGCGCGCCCGGCACGACCGTTCGGAATTTCTTTTGCCGTTCGATGGCTAATGCCAGCGGTGCGCGGGACAGAGTAAGGCTTTGCATTGCTCGAATCGCTCCAGAATGGTGTGTGCAGTTTTTTAGATAATGATAATTATTATTAGACGGACCACTTTGGCTAAACCGGAGAACAAACTTCAAAAAACAATGGTCTGCGTGCGGCAACGACCGTCAGGCGGTCGCGCGCTCGGTGACGACCCGGCCCGATTCCATGCGCACCAGTTGATCGGCCATGTCGAAATAGCGGTCGTCGTGGGAGATGACGATGATGGTTTTGCCCAGGCGTTTGAGGTCCGGCAGCAGCTCGGTGTAGAAGATGTGGCGGAAGGTCGGGTCCTGGTCGGCGGCCCATTCGTCGAACACCAACACCGGGCGTTCTTCCAGCCAGGCATTGACCAGCGCCAGGCATTCAACACTGATCTCGACTGACCCACCGCCTTCGCGAGCAAGCTCGCTCCTACAGGGTTCGAGACAATTTACCGGGCAAGTCGAAGCAGTACTTTAAATCTATATGAGAATTACTATAAATTACGCGACTCAAATTGCCACTATCTTGCCGCTGYGTGATTCAGCGGTCGCCGGAACGGCTCAAGGACAGAAACCGCACCCCAGGCGGACGGGAGTCATGTTGGAAAACTACTATCGCGAGCTGGTGTGTTTCCTGAACGCCAGGCTGGGCAACCGCCAGGTGGCCGAAGATGTGGTGCATGACGCTTACCTGCGCGTGCTGGAACGCACCAGCGAAGCGCCGATCGAGCAGCCCCGGGCATTTCTTTATCGCACTGCATTGAATCTGGTCATCGATGACCATCGACGCAACGCCTTGCGTCGCGCTGAGCCGCTGGACGTACTCGACAGCGAAGAACGCTACTTCACGCCTTCGCCGCACAAGGTCCTCGATCACGGCCAGCGCCTGGACATGCTCCAGCGGGCCTTGGCGGAGCTGCCACGGTTGTGCCGCGAGAGCTTCCTGTTGCGCAAGATCGAGGGCCTGTCCCATCCGCAAATCGCCGAGCAACTGGGTATTTCCCGTGCGCTGGTCGAAAAGCACATCGTCAATGCCATGAAGCATTGCCGTGTGCGGATGCGCCAGTGGG
>NZ_JBFUIC010000048.1:0-29113 GCF_056402075.1 Pseudomonas sp. P4_C3 | reverse complement strand
GATCAAGATCAAGAGCTGCAGGCGAGCTAACGCTCGGCCTGATGAGTGGTGAGGAGCGTGGGTGTACGCCGAACTGCCTTTGTTTTTCTGTGGGAGCTGGCTTGCCCGCGAAGGCGGCCTGACAGCCGACCAAGCTCTTTCACATGTACCCGGCCCAACTGTGGGAGCGAGACTGCTCGCGATGGCGGCCTGATAGCCGACCAGAGTTTTACGGATGTCCCCGGTCCCTGTGGGAGCGAGCTTGCTCGCGATGACGGTCCGACAGCCGACGAATAGTCCTCTGGCTCACACCACCAATGTGGCGAGGGAGCTTGCTCCCTCGCCACAGGAATTTGTGTTTGTCAGGATGTGGTGATCCATTGTGGTGAGAGGGCAAGCTCCCCTCACCACAGCGTGTGGACCAGATTGGCTACGCCACCACGCGATAACACGGCACATACGCCGCCCCACCCGGCAGTTTCATGCGGTGCTGGGCGACGAAGGCTTTGAGCAGCAGGTCCAGCGGCTGCATGATCGCGGCGTCGCCACGGATCTGGTAGGGCCCGTGCTCTTCGATCAGGCGGATGCCCTTGTCCTTGACGTTGCCGGCGACGATGCCGGAGAACGCGCGGCGCAGGTTGGCCGCCAGTTCGTGGGACGGCAGGTCGAGGCTCAGCTTCAGGTTGGCCATGTTTTCGTGGGTCGGGTCGAACGGGCGCTGGAAGCCTTCGTCGATTTTCAACAGCCAGTTGAAGTGAAACGCATCGTTGCGCTCGCGACGGAACTGCTTGACCGCCTTGAGGCCCTGGGTCATCTGGCGGGCCACTTCGGCCGGGTCATCGATGATGATCTGGTAGTGCAGCTTGGCGGCGTCGCCCAGGGTGGCGCCGACGAACGCGTCCAGTTGTTCCAGGTACGGCGCGGCATGTTTCGGCCCTGTGAGGATGACCGGGAAGGGCAGGCCTTCATTGCCCGGGTGCATCAGGATGCCGAGCAGGTACAGGAACTCCTCGGCCGTCCCGGCGCCGCCCGGGAAGATGATGATGCCGTGGCCGACGCGGACGAAGGCTTCCAGGCGTTTTTCGATGTCCGGCAGGATCACCAGTTCGTTGACGATCGGGTTCGGCGCTTCGGCGGCGATGATTCCGGGTTCAGTCAGGCCCAGGTAGCGGCCGCCGTGGATGCGTTGCTTGGCGTGGGCGATGGTCGCGCCTTTCATCGGGCCTTTCATCACGCCGGGGCCGCAACCGGTG
The DNA here is from genome assembly GCF_056402075.1 of Pseudomonas sp. P4_C3. NCBI lineage: Bacteria > Pseudomonadati > Pseudomonadota > Gammaproteobacteria > Pseudomonadales > Pseudomonadaceae > Pseudomonas > Pseudomonas sp. P4_C3. The sequence continues at coordinate 27,881 of NZ_JBFUIC010000048.1, read as the reverse complement.
CAGATGTCCAGGCTGCGCAGGCCCAGTTCATGGCCGACTTTCTTGGTGTATTTGTATTCTTCGGTGTTGATCGAGTGCCCGCCCCAGCACACCACGATCTTCGGCTCGACGCCGGGACGCAGGGTGCGGGCGTTGCGCAGCAGGTGGAAGACGTAGTCGCTGATGCCCTGGGAGCTGCTCAGGTCGATGCGTTGGCTGTCGAGTTCGTTTTCGGTGTAGACGATGTCACGCAGGGCGCTGAACAGCATTTCGCGGGTGCTGGCGATCATTTCGCCGTCAACGAAGGCGTCGGCCGGAGCGTTCAGCAGTTCCAGGCGTACGCCGCGGTCCTGTTGGTGAATGCGGATCTCAAAATCTTTATAGGCTTCAAGAATGGTCTTGGCGTTGTCGACATGGGCGCCAGTGTTGAGGATGGCCAGGGCGCACTGGCGGAAGAGGGTGTAGGTGCTGCCGGAACCGGCTTCGCTCAATTGCTGGACTTCCCGTTGCGAGAGCGTTTCCAGGCTGCCTTTGGGGCTGACGGAGGCGTTGATAACTTGGCGTTGGGTCATTCAATGATCCTTAAAACGATGTCATTCATACAGCAACCACGAATGGCATCCGAATAATGTGTATTCATGAAAGAAGATGGCACGAACTGTGTGGTCTCGCCACGTCCCTCGCTTGACGATGAAAAGATGAAAAGGACCCCCAGCATAGCTAAATCCCTCGCAGAGGTGATAATGGCCCGCTGTCTTTTTGTCCCGGACCCCTTTTTACCATTGAAGCTCAGGAAACCCGACGCAATGTTCGAAATCCAGCCGATGAACGCCGACACCTACCGGCAACAGACGCGGCGCAGCACGGTCATCATTGCCCTGATCTTTCTGGCGCTGGCGATGATTCTGTCCACGGCGGCGGTGGCTCTGTTCGGCGAGGCTGGGGGCGATAATCTGCCCTTCAACGTCGGTGGCGTGTTTGTTGCGGTGCTGGCGATGGCGGCGCTGATGCGCAAAGTGTTCTGGCGCCAGGAATGGATGGCGCCGGCGGTCTATAGTTGGCAACTCAAGCGCAGCCTGATGAGCATCACCAATGTCATGCATCATGTAACGGCGGCCGTGGAACAGGGTGATCCGGTTGCCATGAAGCTGTTGCGTTTCTACCATTTGGGGTTGAACCAGATGCATCAGCTCGATGGCAACTCCAGCGACCACGGCCAGTTGATCCGCGAAATGGATCAGCACAAGGAACGGATGCAAGCGCTGGGCATCGATACCGGGCAGACGCGCCTGGATCCGGCGTGGCTGGAGGCGGTAAAGCAGGCGGCGCGCTAACATCATTGCGAGCCTGTAGCAGGCATAGTGAGCAAAAGCGGCGATCAGGAAGACTCGCCCTGTCACAGACAATCAGGGAGCACCATGCGACATCCGTCGATCAACGATCATATTGAAATGCTCCGGCCAGCCGTGCCCCGACTCAAAGTCCGTTCGGCGGTGATCCTGCTGGCGGCGGTGTGCCTGTCGATGATGGCTATCGTGATCTGGGAGGTCTGGAGTTCACGCCAGTACCTGCTGCATGACAAGGAAGTGGCGATGTCCAACCTTGCGCAGACCCTGGCCTCGCAAGCGCAGGCAACGATCAAGCAGGCCGACACGCTGCTGTTCACCCTGGTCGATCGGCTGGAGCACGAAGGTGTGGATCAATCCCGGCTGCCACAACTGCTCAACGTCCAGCGCCGTGAGTTGAGCCAGCTCCACGGCCTGTTCGTTTACGACGAAAAAGGGCAGTGGATCGCCAACTCCAATGGCGCCGGCCAGACCGGCGTCAACAATTCCGACCGCGAATACTTCATCTTCCATCGCGATAATCCCAGCCGTGGGCCGCACATCGGGCCRTCGATCAAGAGCCGTTCGAGCGGTGAATGGATCATGACGGTTTCGCGCCGGGTCAATCATCCCGATGGCAGCTTTGCCGGCGTGGCGCTGGCGTCGATTTACCTCAGCCATTTCCTGCAACTCTACGACAGCATCGACATGGGCAGTAACGGGGTGATCAACCTGATCGCCGACAATGCCAGCATTGTCATCCGCAGACCCTTCAAGGAGACGGATATCGGCACCAGCCTCGCCAAGAGCCCATTGTTCACCCAGTTGTTGCCCAAGGGCGACGGGGGCATGGCCACGATCAGGTCGATTGTCGACGGTGTCGAGCGGGTGACGGGGTACCGCCGGGTCGAGGGTTATCCGCTGATCGTTTTTACCGCGCTGAACAAGGATGAAGTGCTGGCCAGTTGGCGCCGGGAAACCCTGCTCAGCGTCTGCATCGTCACGCTGTTGCTGAGTTTTCTCGGGGTGCTGGGGTTGCGGCTTATCAAGCTGATGAAGCAGCAGAATCTGGTGCAGGTCGAGTTGCTGGACACCCAGGACAAGCTCCTGGAGGTCAATCGCAACCTCGAGGGCCTGGCCCTCAAGGACGCGCTGACGGGGCTGGCCAACCGGCGTCAGCTCGACGCTTTCATCGATGCCGAAATGGGGCGCGCCCGACGCAGCCAGGCCGAGTTGGCGCTGCTGATGATCGATGTCGATCATTTCAAACCGTTCAACGACCGCTACGGCCACCTGGCCGGTGATGAGTGTTTGCGCAAGGTCAGCGCGATCATCACGGACAACATCAAGCGCCCCGGTGACCTGGCCGCCCGTTATGGTGGCGAAGAGTTCGCCGTGGTGCTGCCTGGCTCCGATTACGTGGGGGCATTTCTGGTGGCGGAGAAAATCCGCCGCGCGGTGCTACAGGCCGACATTGCCCACAGCGACAGCCCGCAAGGCACCGTGACCGTCAGCGTCGGCGTGTGTGCCAGCAATGCCGATTCCCAGGTCCGTCCCGAAGACCTGATCGGTGCGGCAGACAAGGCGCTGTACGTGGCCAAGGCCAGTGGGCGGAACATGAGCGTGATTGCCAATTGAGCGTCGGGCGTCAGGCAACCCGATCCGTTCCTTGAACCAGTCGGATGGCCAGGGCGCGACCGTCAGGCAGGTTGAAGATTCAGGCTGCCCATCGCTTGATCAACCGAAGATAGATCAGCACGTTGATCAGCAACACCACGGCGCCCAATCCCAACTGAATGCCGGGTGTCAGCCCGGCCGGGTAAATCACCGGCCAAATGTAATGCTCGATGAATCCACCGCCATAGCCGGTTTGCCCGGCCCCATGACGCATGCGGTTTTCCCAGTCGGTCAGCGGGCAGGGCAGGTGGAAGAATTCCACCGCCATACCCCACAGCGCAGCGGGCGGATGCCACCAGATCAGGTGGCGCCATTTGAGCACCAGCAACCCGCCGAACAACACAAACACAATGAACAACAGGTGAAACAGCATCAGTCCATCGGCGGCGATTCGGTACAGCATGTCGGTGCCCCTGAAGGCTGAACGAATCGCTCCATGGTACTCGGGCCGGTGGCGGGCGCTCTATCGATTGTCGCGATCCAACGCCCTTAGCACGCCCTTCAAACGCTCAGTCATCGATTCACTACTGCGTTGCATCGGTGCGCGCAGTTCGTCACCGATCAAGCCTTCCAGGGCCAGCGCGGTTTTCACCGGGGCCGGGTTGGGCTCCAGGAACAGGCTGTTGATCAGCGGCAGCAAACGGAAAAACGTGGCGCGGCCTTCAGCCAATTGGTTGTCGCGGATCTGCCGGTGCAACTGCACGAACAGTTCGGGATGGACATGCGCCGATGCGGCAATCGCACCTTTGGCGCCCAGGCACAGGGCATTGAAGATCTGGTTGTCTTCGCCGCACAGCACGTCGACATGGCCGCTGTTGAGCAAGGCGAGGGTGTTCAAAAAATTACCGCCGCAATCCTTGATGGCGACGATGCGCTCGTGGGTGACGATGTTGAGCAGGGTCGCCTGTTCGAAGGCAACGCCGGTACGGTAAGGGATGTCGTAGAGAATCAGCGGAACGCTGGAGGCATCGGCGACCGTGCGGAAAAACGCTTCGAGGCCCGCCTGGGAGGGGCGGATGTAATACGGCGCCGGCACCAGCAGGCCAGCCACCGGGCGCTTGAGGATCTCGCTCTGGAACTGCAACAACTCGATCAGGTTGTTACCGGCCAGGCCCATGACCACCCGCTGCGCCGGCACCAGCTCCAGCACCGCATCGAGCACCGCCAGTTGCTCATGTTTGCCCATCGCCGCCGGTTCGCCGGTGGTGCCGCAAACGATGAGGCCGTCGACACCTTTTTCCAGCAGATGGTTGACCAGCCGGCGCAAACCGACGAAATCGATGGCGCCGTTGTGGAACGGTGTGACCAGTGGAACCCAGATACCTTGAAACGCTGACATGCACTTTCTCCTGATGGTTGACCGATTTCGTCACCGTCAGGAGCGTGGAAGGAGAGTAAGCAAGGGGAGGGTGGTCCGTCGCGCTCAATGTCCTGTCAGCTCATCTGACGGGACAGCGCGCCCCGGTCACATGAGCGACTGTTTCTTCGATTTGAGGGCGTGCGCAACGCAACCTTGCGCCTTGGCAATCAAGCCAATGACGGAAGTGTTGAGGTTGAAGGTTGCGGACATACTTGCTTACACCCTGAGTGAGGCGCCCAGTTTTAAAACCCGGAGCGCCGTTTGTCAATCACGAAAATCAGCGAACTCGGCGCGCATCCGACCATTGTGCTTGGCCTTGTAGAGCAACAGATCGACCTGTCCGACGAACTCCAGCGCCGTCGCATGCACCGAAACACCGGTGGTGCCGACACCGAGGCTGACGCTCAGCAGGTTCGACACCCCGGAAAACTCATGGGGAATCTGCTGCTGGCGAATCAGGTGCAGGCACTTGTGCGCCACCAGCCTGGCGGATTCGGCATCGGTTTCCGGCAGCAGCCAGACGAATTCTTCACCACCGATCCGCGCGATGAAATCCCGTGGCCGATTGGCCGCCAGGGACAAGGTTTGCGCGACGCGGCGCAGGCATTCATCGCCCTTGATGTGGCCGTAATGGTCGTTGTACTGCTTGAAGTAATCGATATCCAGCACGATCACCGACAATGGCAAACCGGTGCGCTGGGCGTGGTTCCACTCGCGCTCCAGCACGGTGTCGAACATGCGCCGGTTGGCGATGCCGGTCAGGCCGTCCTGGAAGGAATACTCTTCGAGTTGTTTTTGCAGGCGGATCAGGTGTTCTTCGGTTTTCTTGCGCTCGCTGATGTCGAACATGAAACCCACCAGCGCCTCGACTTCGCCGTCCTTGCGCACCACGTGCACCACATCGCGGATCCACACGTACCCGCCGCTTTCGGTGAGTGCGCGATAGTCGGCTTCGTGATCGATACCGGCGCGCGATTGCGAGACGCAGAAGTCCATCACATAGTCGCGGTCATCCGGATGCATGCGCTCGATCCAGTCATTGACCGAAAGCCAGCTGTCCTGTTTCCAGCCGAGCAATTGCTCGATCTGCGGCCCGATGTAGCTGAAGGTCATGGTTTTCCAGTCGATGCGCCAGGGAATCGCCCGGGTCGACTCAAGCAGGGTTTTATAAACGTCGCTGTCGGTTTCGACTGAACTCATGAAGGGCCTGCCTCGATGAAAATGCAGCGCCATCATGTTGTTACCACTTTGGTGAATCAAGCGGGCAGCCGATGAATGGCACACAGTCGTATCAGTGAGCAAGATTGTTCAAGCCTTCGGCCGCGACTGCTGGCAAAGTCCCGGGTCTTTCCCTGTCTGTAGAGCGTTATGTCCAACTCAATCATGCCGCGCAGTGCTTTTTTGCGCGGCGCCGCAGCGATCATGCCGTTGTCCCTGGCCACCGCGCCCTGGGGCTTGCTGGCTGGTTCCATGGCCATCGAAGCCAACCTCACGCCCCTGCAAGGCCAGGGCCTGTCGAGTATTGTGTTTGCCGGTGCCGCGCAACTGGTGGCCATCGGCATGCTCAAGGGGGGGGCCGGGATTTTTTCGATCTTGCTCACCACGTTGCTGCTGACCTCCCAGCATCTGCTCTACGGGATGAGCATGCGCTCGGTGATTTCGCCATTGCCGGGGCGCTGGCGTGCAGGGCTGGGGTTCTTGCTCACCGATGAGCTGTTCGCCTTGACCAGCCAGCACGACAAACAGCAGTTCAACCGTTGGTACGCCCTGGGCGTGGGCCTGACGTTCTACATCGCCTGGAACCTGTTCACCCTGGCAGGCATCGTCCTTGGCAGCAGCATTCCGGGCCTTGAACACCTGGGCCTGGACTTCTCCATCGCGGCCACCTTCATTGCCCTGATCACGCCGGTGGTACGCAACGTGCCAACCGTAGTGTGCGTGGCGGTGTCGCTGTTCTGCTCGGTGTTGTTCAGTTACTGGCAATGGGGCTCGGCGCTGGTGCTGTCGGGGCTGGCGGGCATGACCGCCGGGTTTGTCTGCAATAAATTCTACGGTGGACGCACATGATGGTCTGGGCAGTGATTGTCGGAATGGGCGTGTTGGTGTTCCTCAACCGCTACGTTTTTCTGGAACCGCGGCTGCCGGTGCGCTTGAGCAGCAACGCCCGGCAGTTCCTCGGGTTTGCCGTGCCAGGCATGTTGACTGCGATCTGTGGGCCGATTGTGTTCATGCCGGAAAAACAGCTGAACCTGCACTGGGACAATCCCTATCTGATCAGCTCACTGGTGGCGGTCGCTCTGGTGCTTTACACGCGTAATACGTTGCTCAGCATGCTGTTGAGCATGGGCTTCTTCTTTTTGTTGCGCTGGTGGTTTTGAGCGGGGCAGGGGAACTGATCTAAACTTGAAATTGATGACCGATCCCTTCAGGAAGCGAGGTGAACATGGCCAATGAACCCAAGCAACCGGACCTGGAAGAAGACGAGGACGAACCCACGGAAGAAGAGATTGAACAGCAGAAGCGTTCGGTACCGGACTGGAAGCATCCTGACGACGGTAAGGAATTGTCAGAGCCTGACCGCAAGTTCTGACCGGCACGCCAATACATCTGTAGGAGCGAGCTTGCTCGCGATGGTCGTTAACGATAACGCGTGTTTACTGGCTAAACGCGGCGCCCTTGAATCCATCGCGAGCAAGCTCGCTCCTACAGTGAACAGCATTGCGCCTTCTGAGTGGGGCTTTGTCGTTATTGATAGGTTCATGGAATTTCTTTAATCAGCGCGGCGCCCTGGTTCCTGACATTGCCAACGGCCCTATCGACCTTGTACCACTCAAATACCTCACTGACCTCGCCCTGGGATAACGCCATTTCCTCGGCTCGTTCCTTGGGCGTGGCCGGGTCCAGCCATTCCCGCGCCAGCTCGGGGGAGAACACCACCGGTCGCCGGTCATGCACATCGAGCATGCCACCGGCGCTGTCGGCCGTCAGGATGACGAAACCGTCGTGCTCCCTGTGAGGGGCTCCGCCGATGGGGTATTGACCGATCGCCGCGCAGAAAACCGGCGCCCGATTGCGTCGCCGGATCAACCACGGTTGTTTGTTGCCGTCACCGGCGTCGACCCATTCGAACCAGTTATCAATCGGGCAAATCGCGCGATGGGGCCAGATCGCCCGGAAGTACGGGCCGTGGGCGACTTTCTCGACCCGGGCATTGACCGGCTCCGTGCGATCCGTCGCCCAGTGCGGTCGCCAACCCCAGCGCACGGCATCGGCGTGCAGCCGATCATTCTCCAGGTGCAACAGGGCGAGTTGCGTGGTGGGCGCGGCGTTATAGTGCGCCAGGGGTTCGTTGCCGACGTGGTTGATCAGCGCGTCGGGGATGCTCAGCACCGCCACGAAGTCGTGAATCCCGCGGTATTGCGACAGTCGTCCGCACATGACCTGACACTCTGGTTGAGCATTTTTTTCAGTTTAGTTGGTGGCGACGAAACGGGCTTGGCAAGCACTGGAACCAAACTCTGTGTACCTTATCCAACCTCGGCCCGCCGTCTCGATGCGGGCTGACGACGGATGAACGGGCGAAGGATTCCTGCCAATTGAAGTATCGACTTGATGGTCTGACCCAAGGCAAAAGATGAAACAGTTGTTCAAGTGTTTAACGGTGTGCGCCTTGGCAGTGGGTCTGCTGGGGTGCATCGCAGCACCGATCGAAATGACTGCGCAGACCGAGCAGCGTTTGCACGAGCAACCCCCCATCCGCTTTCTGCTGACCTTCGATGACGGTCCCAGTGCATCGAGCTGGTGGAACCCGACCGTGACGGTGCTCGAGAGCCTGGCGCAAAACCCACTGCAACCGGGCATCAAAGCCGTGTTCTTCGTGCAAACCCGCGCACCGCGGGCTGGCGGCAGCGAGCTGGGCCGGGACATCATGCGCCGCGAACACGCCGAAGGTCATATCCTGGGCTTCCACACCGCCACGCCCTGGCACACCAATCATCGCTCGCTGGAGCCCCAGGAGCTGGAGCATTCCCTGACCGATGGCAGCGCCGACATCGCGGCGATCACCGGCGCACCCCCAACCTTGCTGCGCCCGCCATTCTGGAACTACGACAAACGCACCTTCGCCGCTTATCAGCGGCATGGCCTGCATGTGCTGTTGACGGACTTGAGCGCCAATGACGGCAAAATCTGGGGCTTCAACGCCAGCCCCCGGCGCCGGTCGCACATGCTGCGTTCGATGTCCGAAGTCCGCGAACGCATTGCCCGCGGCGAACTGCCGGTGGTCGATGGGGTGATTCCGGTGGTGGTGACCTTCCACGACCTCAACCGTTATACCGCCCGGCAAACCCGCGAATACCTGCAGATWCTGCTCGACAGCGCCCGGGAGACCGGGGTGAAAACCGCGGACAAGCCGTTTTACGAGGATCAGGCCGCATTGCTGCGGGCTGCCATGGCGCGAACCGTGCGCGACGTTTCGCAGCCGGTCGAGTTGCCGGGGTTCTGGAATTGGATCTGGGGCGGGAACGCCCATTAGAAAACGTGCAGATAGGGCCGCTACGCAGCCCAGCGGGGCGGCGCGGGGTTCCGACAAGCTCCCTCGACACAGGTATTTACTGCCTTAAATTGCCGGTGGCAGCAGCTCATCTATCATCCGCAAACAATGGTTCAACCCCGGCGACACATCGCCCACCCGTCGGCTGAGAATGATCGGCGAGGTGGCGTTGTCTTCCAGCAATGGTGTGAAACCGATGTCGTCGCGGTGCAGCAACTGCACCGAGGCGGGCACCAGCGTGACCCCGATGCCTGCCCCCACCAGGCCGATCGCCGTTTGCAGCTCGTTGGTCCATTGCGCGACGTGGATGCGCACGCCATAGGACTCAAACAGGGCAATCACATGGTCGGCGTAACTCGGCCGTGGGTTGCCGGGGTACAGCACAAAGGGTTCCTTTGCCAGCTCCCGCAGGCTGATGGGACCGGCGAGCAGCGGATGCCCGGCGGGCAGGGCGGCGACCAGGCGGTCTTCGGTGAGCACGGTCTGGACGATGGCCGGATCGTCGATGCGGATCCGGCCGAAACCGATGTCGATGCGCCCGGCCTTGAGCGCCTGCACCTGTTGCAACGTGGTCATTTCCGACAGCCCCAGTTCAAGCTCCAGCGGCTCGCCGCTGCGCAAGCGGCGGATCAGTTCCGGCAGCACGCCATACAGTGTCGATGGCGCAAAGCCGATCCCCAGCCAGGTTTTCTCACCCAGCCCGATACGCCGCGTGTTGTCGCAGACCTTGTTCAGTTGTTCGAGCAGGGCGGTGGAGTGCTCATGGAAAAACCGCCCGGCGTCGGTCAGCTTCAGCGGTCGGCCGCGCTCCAGCAGCATCACCCCCAGTTCGTCCTCCAGTTGCTGGATCTGCCGGCTCAGGGGCGGTTGGGCGATGTGCAGCAGCTCTGCGGCGCGGGTGAAGTTGAGGGTTTGAGCCAATACCTGGAAATAACGCAGGTGACGCAATTCCATGGAGCCTCCAGATGCTGATCAGTTGCATACCTTTAAGGTATCAAGTCAGACCAATTCTATATTGGCATCGCGAAAAAAGCCGTACGAGAATCGATTCCAGAACTTCAAGAACCTGACGGGTATCGAAATGCTTGCAACAGCCATTGAGTCGATCGAGACGATCATCGTCGATCTGCCGACCATCCGCCCGCACAAGCTGGCGATGCACACCATGCAGAACCAGACCCTGGTGATCATTCGTGTGYGTTGCGCCGACGGCATCGAAGGCATCGGCGAATCCACCACCATCGGTGGCCTGGCCTACGGCAATGAAAGCCCGGACAGCATCAAGACCAACATCGACACGCACTTCGCACCGCTGTTGATCGGCCAGGACAGCAACAACGTCAACGCTGCCATGTTGCGCCTGGAGCGCAGCATCCGCGGCAACACCTTCGCCAAATCCGGTATTGAAACCGCACTGCTCGATGCCCTGGGTAAACGCCTCGGCCTGCCGGTCAGCGAATTGCTCGGCGGCCGTGTTCGCGACGCGCTGCCCGTGGCCTGGACCCTGGCCAGCGGCGACACCGAGAAAGACATCGCCGAAGCGGAAAAAATGCTCGACCTGCGTCGCCATCGCATCTTCAAACTGAAGATCGGCGCCGGTGAGGTCAACCGCGACCTGGCCCACGTCATCGCCATCAAGAAGGCCCTGGGTGACCGCGCCAGTGTGCGGGTCGACGTCAATCAGGCCTGGGACGAAGCGGTCGCGATTCGCGCCTGCCGGATCCTCGGCACCAACGGCATCGACCTGATCGAACAGCCGATCTCGCGCAACAACCGCGCCGGCATGGCTCGCCTGAACGCCATGAGCCCGGCGCCGATCATGGCCGACGAATCCATCGAATGCGTGGAAGATGCGTTCAACCTGGCCCGCGAAGGCGCGGCCTCGGTGTTCGCCCTGAAAATCGCCAAGAACGGTGGCCCACGCGCTGTATTGCGTACCGCCTCCATCGCCGAAGCAGCCGGCATCGCCCTGTACGGCGGCACCATGCTTGAAGGTGGCTTGGGCACCATGGCCTCGGCCCATGCCTTCGTCACGCTGAACAAACTGGCGTGGGACACCGAGCTGTTCGGCCCGTTGCTGCTGACCGAAGACATTCTCAGCGAACCGCTGGTGTACCGCGATTTTGAACTGCACGTGCCGAATACACCGGGTCTGGGCCTGAGCCTGGATGAAGAGCGCCTGGCGTTCTTCCGCCGCGACAAGACCATTCATCGAGCCTGAGGAGAGCATTATGCTGTTCCACGTAAAAATGACCGTGAACCTGCCGGTCGACATGAATCCGCAAGCGGCAACCAAACTCAAGGCTGACGAAAAAGCCCTGGCCCAGCGCCTGCAAGAGCAGGGCAAGTGGCGCCACCTGTGGCGCATCGCCGGGCACTACGCCAATTACAGCGTGTTCGATGTCGACAGCGTTCAGGAGCTGCATGACCTGCTGATGCAATTGCCACTGTTTCCGTACATGGCCATCGAGATCGACGCGATGTGCCGGCATCCTTCTTCCATCCGTGACGATGACCGCTGAGTCCAGCCTGTTCAGCGCGCTACGCTAATAATTACAAGATGAGGAACCCAGAATGAACGTCAAGATTTCCCACACTGCCGAAGTCCAGAAATTTCTCGAAGAAGCCAGCGGCCTGCTCAACGACGCCGGCAACCCACGAACCAAGGCGCTGGTGTACCGCATCCTGCGTGATTCGGTGAACATCATCGAAGACCTGGCCGTGACCCCGGAAGAATTCTGGAAAGCCGTCAACTACCTCAACGTGCTGGGCGCGCGCCAGGAAGCCGGGCTGCTGGTGGCCGGTGTCGGGCTGGAGCATTACCTCGACCTGTTGATGGACGCCGAAGACGAACAGGCCGGTAAGTCCGGCGGCACGCCGCGCACCATCGAAGGCCCGCTGTACGTGGCCGGTGCGCCGCTGTCGCAAGGCGAAGCGCGACTCGACGATGGCGTCGATCCGGGCGTGACCCTGTTCATGCAAGGCCGCGTGTTCAACACAGCTGGCGAACCTTTGGCTGGCGCCGTGGTCGACGTCTGGCACGCCAATACCGGTGGCACCTACTCGTACTTCGATACCACGCAATCGGAATTCAACCTGCGCCGCCGCATCGTGACCGACGCCGAAGGCCGCTATCGTTTGCGTAGCATCGTGCCGTCGGGCTACGGCTGCCCACCGGACGGTCCGACCCAGCAACTGCTCGATCAACTGGGCCGTCATGGCCAGCGTCCGGCGCACGTGCACTTCTTCATTTCCGCGCCGGATCATCGCCACCTGACCACCCAGATCAACCTCGACGGCGATCAGTACCTGCACGACGATTTTGCCTACGCCACCCGTGACGAATTGATCGCCAGGATCACCTTCAGTGACGATCAGCAGCGCGCGGCGGCCCATGGTGTGAGCGGTCGCTTTGCCGAAATCGAGTTCGACTTCACCTTGCAGTCGACCGCCCAGCCTGAAGAGCAGCAGCGCCACGAGCGGGTTCGCGCACTGGAAGACTGATCGCAAAATCCTGTAGGAGCGAGCTTGCTCGCGATGGTCGTTAACGATRACGCGTGTTTGCTGGCTAAACGTGGCGTTCTCAAGTCCATCGAGAGCAAGCTCGCTCCTACAAGTGTTTCGGTTCTAGAATGAACTGAAGCAACTCATAACAACAATCAGAGTGACCCGATGATGCAAGCTCAACTGTTGAGTCAGCGCAGCAGAGTATTCGACCATGCCGACCCTTATGCGGTGTCGGGCTACGTCAATCAGCACGTCGGCAACCACTGCATTCTCATGCCCCGCGCCGGCAGTCCGCTGGCCAGCCTTGATCATCGCAAGTTCGCCAGCCTCGACTTGTGCCGCATCAGCTACGGTGCCAGCGTGCGCGTGACGTCCGGTGCGCTGGACAGCATTTATCACCTGCAAGTGCTGCTGCGCGGCAATTGCCTGTGGCGTGGCCACGGCCAGGAACATTACTTCGCTCCCGGCGAATTGCTGCTGATCAATCCCGATGATCCGGTGGACCTGACGTACTCCGCCGATTGCGAAAAATTCATCCTCAAAGTCCCGACCCGCTTGTTCGAATCGGTCTGCGATGAGCAGCGCTGGCGCTATCCGCGGCAGGGCGTGCGGTTTCTGGAAAACCGTTATCAGCTCAATGAACTGGAAGGTTTCGTCAACCTGTTGGCGATGATCTGCCAGGAGGCTGAATCCACCGAGCAGATCCCCAGGGTGCAGGAGCATTACACGCAGATCATCGTCAGCAAGATGCTCAGCCTGATGAAAACCAATGTCTGCCGCCTCGAACCGGGCTCGCAGACCGCCACCTTCGAGGCGATTGCCGATTACATCGCCAATAACCTCAAGCAGGACATCGACAGCGAAGCACTGGCGCGCCAGGCGCACATGAGCCTGCGCTCGTTGTACGGACTGTTCGAGCGCAATGCCGGCCTTACGCCGAAAAACTACCAGCGCCAGAAACGCCTGGAACGCATCAACGCCTGCCTCAGCGACCCGACCTGCAACGTGCGCAACGTCACCGAAGTGGCGATGGATTACGGCTTCCTGCACCTGGGCCGGTTCTCCGACAGCTATCGCAAGCAGTTCGGCGAATTGCCGTCCGATACCCTCAAGCGTCGGCATTGAGACCTTCAAGTTTGATGTTGTCTGGTCTGGCGCCATCGCGAGCAAGCTCGCTCCCACAGGGATTTCTTCGCTCCTGTGGGAGCGAGCTTGCTCCGGGCGGCGTTCCGACGATGGGGTCGGCACATTCACCATTGATGGCGCCTGACACACCACCAGTGACTGCACAAAACGGATAAAGGTCTGCACCCCGCGGATACTCCAGCCTGACCCCCCGTCCTAGCATGGCCCTGCCTGAACAATAACAATGGAGGCGGCGGCCATGACCCTGCGACCTGAATATTTGCATTCCCTGCTTGAAGACGATCCCGAGCAGGGCCTCTATCGCTGCAAGCGCGAGATGTTCACCGACCCCCGGTTGTTCGACCTGGAGATGGAACACATCTTCGAAGGCAACTGGCTGTACCTGGCCCACGAAAGCCAGATCCCCAACATCAACGATTTCTACACCACCACCATGGGGCGCCAGTCGATCTTCATCGCGCGCAACAAGGACGGTGTGCTCAATGCCTTCATCAACGCCTGCAGCCATCGCGGCGCGACCCTGTGCCGGCACAAGTCCGGCAACAAGAGCTCCTACACCTGCCCGTTCCACGGCTGGACCTTCAACAACTCCGGCAAGCTGCTCAAGGTCAAGGACCCGGCCAACGCCGGTTACCCGGCGAGCTTCAACTGCGAAGGCTCCCACGACCTGACCAAGGTTGCGCGTTTCGAGTCCTATCGTGGCTTCCTGTTCGGCAGCCTGAAAGCCGACGTTTTGCCACTGGTTGAACACCTGGGCGAGTCGGCGAAGATYATCGACATGATCGTCGACCAGTCGCCTGATGGCCTGGAAGTGCTGCGGGGTTCTTCGAGCTACATCTACGAAGGCAACTGGAAACTCACCGCCGAAAACGGCGCCGACGGCTACCACGTCAGCTCCGTGCACTGGAACTACGCGGCCACCCAGAACCAGCGCAAGCAGCGCGAGGCCGGCGACAGCAATCCGACCATGAGCGCCGGCAGCTGGGCCAAGCAGGGTGGTGGTTTCTATTCCTTCGACAAGGGCCACATGCTGCTCTGGACCCGCTGGGCCAACCCGGAAGACCGTCCGCTGTACGAGCGTCGCGACGAACTGGCGCAAGACTTCGGCAAGGCCCGCGCCGACTGGATGATCGAGAATTCGCGCAATCTGTGCCTGTACCCCAACGTGTACCTGATGGACCAGTTCAGCTCGCAGGTCCGCATCGCCCGGCCGATCTCGGTCAATCGCACGGAAATCACCATCTACTGCATCGCCCCGAAAGGCGAGAGCGACCACGCCCGTTCCRGCCGCATTCGCCAGTACGAGGATTTCTTCAACGTCAGTGGCATGGCCACGCCGGACGACCTGGAGGAATTCCGTTCCTGCCAGACCAGCTATCAGGGCAGCGTCACCACCTGGAACGACATGTCCCGTGGTGCCGAGCACTGGATCGAAGGCGCTGACGAGGCCGCCAAAGAGATCGACCTGCACCCGCTGCTCAGCGGCGTACGCACCGAAGACGAAGGCCTGTTCGTGCTGCAACACAAATACTGGCAGCAGACCATGCTCAAGGCCCTGGCGGCCGAGCAGTCGAAGCTGATCGCCGTGGAGGACGTGCAATGACCATCACCTACGACAGCGTGCGCGATTTCCTCTACCGCGAAGCGCGCTACCTCGACGACCGGCAGTGGGACGAATGGCTTGAAATGTACGCCCCCGACGCGACGTACTGGATGCCGTCCTGGGACGACAACGACGAATTGACCGAGGACCCGCAGCGGGAAATCTCGCTGATCTGGTACGGCAACCGCACGGGCCTTGAAGACCGCATCTTTCGCATCAAGACCGAGCGCTCCAGCGCCAGCGTGCCGGACACCCGCACCTCCCACAACATCAGCAACATCGAGCTGCTCGAACAGGCCGACGGACTGTGCAAGGTGCGCTTCAACTGGCACACCCTGAGTTTTCGCTACAAGACCGTCGACAGCTATTTCGGCAGCAGTTTCTACACCCTCGATGTGCGCGGTGAAAACCCGTTGATCAAGGCCAAGAAAGTGATCCTGAAGAACGACTACGTTCGTCAGGTCATCRATGTTTACCACCTGTGAGGCGGCCGTCATGACCCATTCCATTGCATTCAACTTTGAAGACGGCGTCACCCGATTCATCGACGCCAATGCCGGCGAAACGGTGGCCGATGCCGCGTACCGCCAAGGCATCAATATTCCGCTGGACTGCCGCGACGGCGCTTGCGGCACCTGCAAGTGTTTTGCCGAAGCCGGCACCTACGACTTGGGTGAGGAGTACATCGAAGACGCCCTCAGCCCTGAAGAGGCCGAGCAGGGTTTTGTCCTGACCTGCCAGATGCGCGCCCAAAGCGATTGCGTGGTGCGCGTACCGACCTCCTCGCAGGTTTGCCGCACCCGTCAGGCCTGCTACGACGCGACCATCAGCGCCGTGCGCCAGTTGTCCGACAGCACCATCGCGCTGTCGATCAAGGGCGAGGCCTTGAGCAAGCTGGCGTTCCTGCCGGGGCAATATGTGAACCTGGGGATCCCCGGCAGCGAGCAGACCCGTGCCTATTCGTTCAGCTCGTTGCAGCGCGACGGCGAGGTCAGCTTCCTGATCCGCAACGTGCCCGGTGGCTTGATGAGCAGTTTCCTGACCGGCATGGCCAAGGCCGGTGACAGCATGAGCCTGGCAGGTCCCTTGGGCAGCTTTTACCTGCGCGACATCCGTCGGCCGCTGTTGCTGTTGGCCGGTGGCACCGGGCTGGCCCCGTTCACCGCGATGCTGGAGAAGATCGCCGAGCAGGGCAGCGATCATCCGCTGCATCTGATCTACGGCGTGACCCACGATTTCGACCTGGTGGAAGTCGACCGCCTCGAAGCCTTCGCCGCGCGCATCCCCAACTTCACCTTCAGCGCTTGCGTCGCCAGCCCCGAGAGTCAGCACCCGCTCAAGGGCTACGTGACCCAGCACATCGAGCCAAAGCATTTGAACGATGGCGACGTCGACGTTTACCTGTGCGGCCCGCCGCCGATGGTCGAGGCCGTCAGCCAGTTCATCCGCGAACAAGGCATCGCACCGGCCAACTTCTACTACGAAAAGTTTGCTGCCAGCGCGGCTTGAGTCGTGCACGAACTCCCGGTGTTGGCAAAGACCCAATGTGGGAGCGAGCTTGCTCGCGATAGCGTCCTGCCAGGCAACATCAATGCTGAATGTTCCGGCCCCATCGCGAGCAAGCTCGCTCCCACAGGCCTTGTTTCGTCCGGGGTGCCAATTTTCGTCATGAGGTACACATGAACAGATTTCAAGAAAAAGTCGCACTGATCACCGGCGCTGCCCAAGGCATCGGGCGACGGGTGGCCGAGCGTATGGCCGCCGAAGGGGCGAAGCTGATCCTGGTGGATCGCTCCGACCTGGTATTCGAAGTGCAGCAACAACTGGCTGCGACCACCCAGGTATTAGCCCTGACCGCCGACCTTGAACAATACGAGGAATGCTGTCGGGTGATGCAAACCGCCGTCGAGCGCTTCGATCGCCTCGACGTGCTGGTCAATAACGTCGGCGGGACGATCTGGGCCAAGCCGTTCGAGCACTATGAAGCCTCGCAGATCGAGGCCGAGGTTCGCCGTTCGCTGTTCCCGACCTTGTGGTGTTGCCATGCCGCGCTGCCGTTCATGCTGGAGCAGGGCAGCGGGGCGATCGTCAACGTATCCTCCATCGCCACCCGCAGCCTCAACCGCGTGCCCTATGGCGCGGCAAAAGGCGGGGTGAATGCATTGACCGCTTGTCTGGCATTCGAAACCGCCGGTCGTGGCGTGCGGGTCAACGCCACTGCACCTGGCGGCACCGAAGCACCGCCGCGACGCATACCCCGCAACGGTGCCGAGCAGAGCGAGCAGGAAAAGCTCTGGTACCAGCAGATCGTCGACCAGACCCTCGACAGCAGTTTGATGAAACGCTACGGCACCCTGGATGAGCAGGCGGGGGCTATTCTGTTTCTGGCCAGCGACGAAGCGTCCTATATCACCGGCATGGTCATGCCCGTGGGCGGCGGCGATCAGGGCTGAGGCGAGCGACAGACAACCCCATCCGCAAACAACGGAGTCATGGTGATGAGTGACAAACCCACGATCGTGCTGGTCCATGGTTTTTGGGGCGGCGCTGCCCACTGGAACAAGGTCATCGTCAAATTGCTCAGCCGGGGTGACACGAACATTCGTGCCGTCGAGTTACCGCTGACTTCGCTGGCCGAGGATGCCGAGCGTACGCGCAAGATGGTCGCCCAGGTGCCGGGGCCGGTGCTGCTGGTGGGGCATTCCTATGGCGGTGCGGTGATCACTGAAGCGGGTGATTTGCCGAATGTGGTGGGCCTGGTGTATATCGCCGCATTTGCGCCGGACGCTGGTGAAAGCCCCGGTGGCATTACCCAACGGCATCTGCCAGCGGCGGCGGCCAACCTGGCGCCCGATAGCGACGGTTACCTGTGGGTCAAGCCAGAGCTCTATCACGAAAGCTTCTGTCAGGACCTGCCGGCGACCGAAGGGTTGGTCATGGGCCTCACCCAGAAAGCGCCGCTGGCGAGTACCTTCGGTGACACTATTGGCACGGTGGCCTGGAAGAAAAAACCATCGTGGTATCAGATTTCGACCGGGGACCGGATGATCGCTCCACAAAACCAGCAATGGATGGCTGAGCGGCTGAACGCCCGGGAGATTCTGACCTTGACTGCCAGCCATGCGTCCCTGGCGTCGATGCCCGCCGAAGTGGCGGCCTTGATCGACAGGGCAGCGACGGCGTTGGCCAAGGGTTAGGGTCCAAGTGCAACCGGATTCGGGAATCTTCATGGCGATGTCTGGTCGGTATTTTGGAGAAGGGTGGGTGTAAGGTAAGCAAGTCAACCTGATATCACTGCCCAGGAGGAGGTGACTATGAGCGTTCCGATGCTGAACAAAATGCACATGAATGGCTATGAGGTACTCAGAGTGAGCAACGGCCCCTGGCGGGTATGTACCCAGGGTGACCGACTGGCTTCATTTGACAGTCGGGAAGAAGCACTGGCGTTTGCCGCGTCGCTGCCCGGCTACAGGGCTCGTGCTGGCAGGCCTGCGCGTAGCCATCAAGCAAAGTGAAGTCCAGCCCGAGGCCCCGGTTCTCCGGTAATCTCTTGTAGGAGCGAGCTTGCTCGCGATGAACCTGAGTGCATCGCGGGGTGTCAGGCTTACATCGTCTTCGTTGACGACCATCGCGAGCAAGCTCGCTCCTACAAAGTCCTTAAGGGCGCTAGTAGCCGCCGCCTCCGCTGGGGCGGGAGGGTTCTCGGGCCTTTTGTTGCATGTGGCTCCATTCCGCGCACGTCATAAAGCTTTTGTGGTCGACCATGCCCCGGCCGTCAAAGCTGACATTGTAAGTTTGTTGATGGCCGGACTGAGTCAGTTTGTAGTCAAAGCACGTACCGGGTTCGACGGTACGATCAGTGACCGCCAAGGGCTGGCCGCCGATTTGCCGGACTTGCTCCTGGCTCATGCCGGTGTCGACTTTCGCAACCAGCGGCTGCTCCTGGTAGATCGAGTTGGTGCTGCAGCCTGCCAACGCGGTCAGTGCGACGACCAGCGTGAATAGAGGCCTGTTCATGGCAGCGCTCCCGCTATTGAGCCTTGTTGCGGCTAATGACCTTGGCTTTCACTTCCTCGGCATAGCCGGACAGTTTTGCTTCATCACCCTGAAACAAAGCACACAGTTTCTGAACGGCTTGTGCGTCGACGTCGTTCCCGAGCAGGCGCAATTGCTGCTCGATGCGCAACAGCTCCACAGCCGACCAGCGCAAATCTGACGCAAGCCCTTGCAGATCACGCCGAAGTTCCTGTTCCGATTCGTTAAGCCACATGACGACCTCCTGAACTCTTCACTCCGGAATTTTAGACCTGTTTACCGGGCCGGATGTTGTGTTCGTCTGAATCAGCGGGGTTTCCTTTGGTCGGGAATTGAAAGTGAACGAGAAAATACGCTGTCCTGCCCAAGAAAGATGGATGGCTTATCCGAACGCAAGGAACTAAACGAGGGAAGCGATATCAATGACTGTCGCTGAATCGTTGGGGCTGGATGTAAGGACGACGGCAAGCTACATTTTCTTTTTTCGAATTTGAGGAAGCAGCATGCGGATGTTGATGGGGGGAGTCGCTCTGGCATTGCTGGCCGGGTGTTCGTTGCCGGCGTCGCTGGTACCGGGCKAGCCGAATGTCAGCAAGCACAGCACGAAGGCGCCAAAAGAGTATGCGGCGTGCGTTTTGCCGGCCTGGCAAAAGGAAGTAGCGAATACCACCCAGGTTTCGATATCCAACGGATACCGCATCACCGCGCCCAGCGTGATCACGGCTGACGAAGTGCTGGATATCGTGAAGTACAAGGACGGCAGCCGGATATCGCTGTATCAGGGGCCACCTTGGGCCAAGTCCGGCGACCTGCGCAAAATCGTGCGTGATTGCTTGTAAGCGCGAGAGAGTGAAAATCGGTCGCCGACCGTTTTTCGCCGAATCGAGAAAAAACCGGATGTCTGGTGTGCATCCGGTTTTTTTTGCGCGCCATTTGCCTGCGTGAAATTTACCGTGTATTTTTTCATGAAATTATAAATAGAAAATTTCATGAGGCTTGCATGTTTCAGCAGTCCGACCAACACGTTGCCAGCTATTACGCCCACACCTGCGCCGATCGTCTGGTCAATCGAGCCGCACTGGAGGGTGAGCAAGACACCGAAGTGCTGATCATCGGGGCCGGTTTCAGTGGTTTGCACACGGCTTTGCGCCTGGCGCTGGCCGGCAAGCGCGTGACCTTGCTCAAAGCCAGCCGGGTGGCCTGGGCCGCTTCGGGGCGCAATGGCGGGCAGGCGATTCTCGGTTGGTCGTGCGACATGCCACCGTTGGAAGCGGCGCTGGGTTACGAACGGGCGCGGCGACTGTGGGACGGCATGCGTTGGGCCGCACGCGAGTTGCGTGATTTGCCCGGCCGCCATGGGTTCGATTGCGACTACCGCGCCGGCCATCTCTGGACTTCGGTGATGCCGCGTCGGGTCGGACTGCTGACGGAGTGGCAACACGAGGCCAGCCACAAGTGGGGCCACGACAAACTGCAATTGATCGAGCGCAGCGATTTGCCGCAGTGGGTTGCCAGCGAGCGTTATCAGGCCGGCCTGTTCGATCCCGAAGGCGGGCATTTGAACCCGCTGAAACTGGCCCTCGGCCTTGCCGATGCAATCGAGCGCGCCGGTGGCCGCATCCACGAGCAAAGCAAGGCGCTGAGCTATGGCGAGGAGGGCGACGGGTTTGTGGTGACCACCGAGCGCGGTCGTATTCGTGCCAATGTGCTGGTGCTGGCGTGCAACGCCTACCTCGACCGGCTCGACCCGCAACTGGCGAGTTGCGTGTTGCCGGTCGGGACCTATCAGGTCGCGACTGCGCCGCTCACCAAGGACCAGGCCACGGCGCTGCTGCCGAGCAATGTATGCGTGACCGACAACCAGTTCGTGCTCGATTATTTCCGCCGCACCCCGGACAACCGCCTGCTGTTCGGCGGTGGTTGCACTTACCTGGGCGGGATGCCGAAGGACATCGCCGCGGCGACCCGGCCGTTCCTGGAGCGCGTGTTCCCGCAACTCACCGGCGTCGATCTGGAGTTTGCCTGGGGCGGACACATTGATCTGACCCTCAAACGCACGCCGGATATCGGACGGCGCGGCGATCTTTACTGGATGCAGGGGTATTCCGGGCATGGCGTGTTGCCGACACTGGCCGCGGCGCGGGCGGTGTCCGACGCGATCCTCGGTCAGCCCGACGAGTTGTCCCTGTACCAGGGCCTGAACAACGGCAGTTTTCCCGGCGGCAAATACCTGGCCGCGCCGCTGGAAGCCATCGGCAAGGCCTGGTATCGACTGCGCGACAGCATTTGAAGCGACACTTTCTGGAAGCCTCAAGATGGACATGCAAGAAGAAATCTCGGCGCTGGCGATCCTGATCCAGGACCTGCGCAAACACAAAAAGTACACCCTGAAGGAACTGGCGGACAAAATCGGTCGCTCCGTGGGTTTTCTGTCCCAGGTCGAGCGCGGCCTGTCGCGCCCGACGGTAGCGGACTTGACCGCCATCAGCGAAACCCTCGGCGTGCCGACCACCTATTTCTACAGCCTGCCCAAACCCATGGCCTTGTCCTGGGTCACCCGCCCGGACGAGCGCCGCACGCTGTACTACGCCGACGGCATCACCGACATCCTCGTTTCGCCAAAAATGCGCGCGTCCTTTTCGATGCTCGAAAGCCAGCTCGAACCCGGCGCCAGCAGCGGTGACCGACACATGAAGGACAGCTCGGAGCAGGGCGGTTACGTCCTGGAAGGGCAGTTGACCCTATGGCTCGGCGACAACGAACCGGTGACCCTGCATCCCGGCGACAGCTTTCAACTGGCCAGCCATGCGCACTGCCGCTACGGCAACCGGTCCGACCAACTGACCCGCGTGCTTTGGGTTTACACCTGATAACGACAAGGAACAAATCGATGGATGCTGTGTGCTCTGATCTGCTGGCCGAGGTTCGCAACTTCCGCCACTGCAACCCCGAAGTGCGTTACGTCGACCTGATCTCCCTGGATATTCCAGGGCATTTCTACGGCAAGCGCTACCCGATCGAGATGCTGGAAAAAGTCGCTGCCGGCAGTGCACTGAAGCTGCCGCAAAACTGCGTGCTGCTCGGCACCCAGGGCGGGCTGTTCAAGATCGGTGATTACTGCTTCAACGATGGTGACCCGGACGCGCTGCGCCGTTTGGTGCCCGGCACGCTGAAGCTGGTGAGCTGGGAAAAACAGCCCTTGGGCCAGATGCTGATCACCTCCGACGGCACGGAAAAACCCATCGAATTCGAACCCCGTGAAGTGCTGGCGCAGGTGCTGCAACGGCTCAAGCGCAAGGGCATTCATCCGGTGGTGGCCTTCGAGCTGGAGTTTTACCTGTTCGACAGTCACCTGAAGGACGGCTTGCCGCAGTTCCCCCGTGATGCGTTGACCGGTGATGCCGACGATCAGCCGAACATGCACATCGAACGCTTGTCGCGCTTCGCCCCGGTACTCGATGAAATGGTCGAGACCGCGCGAGCCCAAGGCATCGATGCCACGGTGATTACCGCCGAACTCGGCCCGGGGCAGTTCGAAATCAACTTCGGCCATTGCGATGACGGCCTGCGTGCCGCCGACTGGGCCGCCCTGTTCTGCCGCAGTACCCGGGGCGTGGCGCTCAAGCACAACTACCGCGCCAGCTTCATGGCCAAACCCTACCTGCAGCACCCCGGCAGCGGCATGCACGTGCATGTCAGCCTGTATGACCAGGCCGGCAACAACCTGCTGGCGGCGAACGGCCAGCGGGCGCTGCGCCATGCGGTGGCCGGATGCCTGGAGGTGTTGCCGCACTGCATGCCGATCTTTGCTCCGAACCACAACGCCATGCGCCGCTTGAGCGCCACGGTGAACGTCGCGTCCCGCGCCAGTTGGGGCTTCGAGGATCGCGATGCCTGCTTGCGCATTCCGGAGTCGGACATCAAGAACCTGCGCATTGAACATCGCCTGGCGGGCGCCGATGCCAACCCCTATCTGGCGTTGGCGGCGATTCTGGTGGGGTTGGAGCAAGGCCTGGAAGGGGAGCGCGAGCCGATTGCACCGCTCAACGAAGACCGCAGCAGTGGCATCGATTTTCCGTTGGAAATGCTCGAAGCGGTGCAGGCCATGCAAAGTCATTCAGTGCTGCGCGAAGGCTTGGGGGCGGAGTTCGTGGACGTCTACTGCGAAAACAAGCGTCAGGATCATCTGGCATTTCTGCATGACATCAGCGCGCGGGAGTATCGCTGGTTCCTGTAGTTGCCCTTTGAAAACATGTGGATATTGAAGGGGTTAGAACGTTTAGTAACTGGATGGTGAATAAAAATATCTTGTTACAGGCCGAAATATTCCGTAATATCCGCGCCGCGTTCACCACCACGGTTTATGCATTTTTAAATCCCGGGCGTCCATCAGCTGCCTGGGATTTTTTTTGCCTGAAAATCAGTCGGCTGCTGACTCCATCATCGGCGCTCGCTTGCCGAGCTTCATCAGCCAGTAATAACTCAACGCCGGCACTACCAACCCGACGATCCACGTCAGATCCACCCCGTCCAGCGCCGTGGYCACCGGGCCGACGTACAGCGTGGTGTTCATGAACGGAATTTCCAGGGCAATCGCCAGCAGGAAACTGCCGCAGGCGATCCGGTTGACCCGTCCGTAGATCCCGTTCAGGTCAAAGATGTCGTCAATCCGGTACTGGCCTTTGCGCAGGCAGTAGTAGTCCACCAGATTGATCGCCGTCCACGGGATCAGGAAGTAGCTCATGAAGAAGATGAAGTTGAGGAAGAAGTTGATGAAGTCGTCCTGACTGATGGTGCACAGGGCCGTGGCCACCAGGCTGATCAGCAGCATGAACACACCGCGTACTCGCGGGGTCACCTTGAGCCGGGCGAAAGGTTCGATCACGGTGATGGTCGACATGAACGCGCCGTACAGGTTGAACACGTTGATCGACACCTGGCCGTAGACGATGAAGGCGAACAGCAGCACCGCGCCAGCGCCGAACAGACCGGCGACATGCCCGCCGACGTTACTGGAGAAATCGCCGATACCGACACTCAGGATCGCCCCGAGAATCATCATCCACGCGCCACCGCTGACCGTGCCGGCATAGCTGTACCAGAATACCTGGGCGGTCGGCGTGCTGCTTGGCAGGTAGCGCGAGTAGTCGGCGACGTAAGGCGCGTAGGACAGTTGCCAGGTCACGGCGATGCTCACCGCGACCAGGAACTTCGACAACGAGAAGCCCGTTGGCAGCCATTGTTCGGCCGGGATCGGCAACTGCAAGGCGAGCACCGTGGCCGCCACGAACACCACCAGCGACAGAATCGACAGCAGCTTCTGCAAGCGGTGAATCAACCGATAGCCATAGAGCGCGACGACGAAGCACAACGCGCCGATCAGGTAGATATTGCCGGACATCGGCAGCGGGCTGACGGACTCCAGTGCCTGGGCCGCGAGCAAGGTGTTGCTGACGAAGAAGCCCAAGTAGATCAGCATCACGAACAGCAGCGGCAACACCGCCCCCAACACGCCGAATTGCGCCCGGCTCTGGATCATTTGCGGAATGCCCAGCTTCGGTCCCTGGGCCGAGTGGGAGGCCATGAAAATCGCCCCCAGCAACGAGCCGATGATGATCGCCAACGCACTCCAGAACAGGTTGAGCCCCATCACCACCGGCAACACGCCGGAGGCGATGGTGGTGATGTTCATGTTGGCGCCGAACCAGATATAGAACAGCGAACCCGGCTTGCCGTGGCGTTCGGTCTCGGGGATGAAATCGATGCTTCTTTTTTCAACTTGCATGGCGATCACTCCTGAGTCCGGACGAGACGGGATTGCAGACGGGCGATGGTGCTTTGCAGCTCATGGGGCTGGTGGGCAAACAGGTCCGGACGCTCGGGGATCAGGCTGATGTAATCGCGGTGTTCCAGGTCGCGCTGGCACTCGGTCGTGGTGAGGATTTCCAGTGCGTAGACCCAGTTGGCCATGATCAGCAGGGCCGAGTAATGCCCGGCCTCGGTGGTCGTGGTGCAGGCATCGCTGACCAGGCGCACGCGATAACCCAGGGCGAAGGCATCGAACACGCTGGTGAGCACGCAGACGTCGGTCAGCACGCCGCAGACGATCAGCGTGTCGACCTCCATTGCCTTGAGTCGGGCGTCGAGGTCGGTGCGGTGAAAGGCACTGTAACGGCCCTTGTCGATGATCAATTCACCGGGCTGCGGCGTCAGCGACTCGATGATTTCCACTTGCCGGGTGCCGGCGCGGTAACTGCCGGGGCCACCGTCGGCGGCCAGAGGTTCGCCTCGGGGCAGGTCACTGCCGTCGGCCTGATTGACGTGGCGGGTATAGATGACAGGCATCCGCTGACGGCGGACGGTATCGAGCAGGGCGGCGGTATGGGCGACCACCCTGTCGAAGTTTTCCAGGACGAAGCCGTCCTCCTGCTGCATGTCGATGATCAACAGCGCGTTGTTATTGTTCATTGGGCAAACCTGATCAAAGGCGAAACACGATGCACCGCACGCGCCATGCAATGGCGAGACGCGGGGTGCGTGATTGGCTGTTCGGGTGGGCTCAGTGAACTATTTGCCAGAAGCCGTTCTGCTTGGCCGAAACGCTGGCGCGCAGGCGCTTGAAATGCAGGTGCGAAGCGGTCCATTCACCGCGCAGGTAAGCCCGCGCGGCGCCGGAGGGAAGGGCGAGTGGTGGGAGACGACCAGTCATCATTGGAATCGACCCCTGTAGGAGCGAGCTTGCTCGCGAAAAACTCTGGACAACGCGGTCATTCAGATGGCGCGCGTTATCGTTAGCGTCCATCGCGAGCAGGCTCGCTCCCACAGTTGAGGTGTGCTGCAGCAGGACGGCGCAATCAGCGGAACGCTGGCACCACATGCTTGATGAACAGTTCCAGGGATTTTTTCTTTTCCGCGTGGGGCAGGCTGTTATCGCACCAGAAGCTGAATTCGTCGACCCCCAGTTCCTGGTAGTACTTGATGCGCGGAATGATTTCTTCCGGGGTGCCGATCATGGCGGTCTTGTGCAGGCTTTCCAGCTCGAACTCAGGGCGACCGGCGAATTTCTCTTCCGGGCTCGGCGCGAGGAAACCGTTGACCGGGGTGGTCTTGTTGCCGAACCAGGCATCAAAGGTGCGGTAGAACTTCGAGATCGCCTTGGCCCCGACTTCCCAGCCCTGTGGATCGTCAGCGGTGTGCACGTGGGTGTGACGCAGCACCATCAATTGCGGGCGCGGCACGCCAGGATTGTTGTCCAGCGCGGCCTGGAATTTGTTCTTCAGGTCGAGGACTTCTTCGTCGCCTTTCATCAGCGGCGTGACCATGACGTTGCAGCCGTTGGCCACGGCGAAGTTGTGCGAGTCCGGGTCGCGGGCGGCGATCCACATCGGCGGGTTCGGCTGCTGGATCGGCTTGGGCACGCTGGTGGAGGTCGGGAACTTCCAGATGTCGCCGTCGTGGGCGTAGTCGCCGTTCCACAGTGCGCGCACCACCGGAACCATTTCCCGCAGCGCCTGGCCACCGGAGGATGCCGGCATGCCGCCGGCCATGCGGTCGAACTCGATCTGGTAGGCACCACGGGCCAGACCGACTTCCATGCGCCCGTTGCTGATCACGTCGAGCAACGCGCATTCACCGGCCACCCGCAGCGGATGCCAGAACGGCGCGATGATGGTGCCGGCACCGAGGTGAATGGTGGTGGTCTTGCCCGCCAGATAAGCCAGCAACGGCATCGGGCTTGGCGAGATGGTGTATTCCATGGAGTGGTGTTCGCCGATCCATACGGTGCTGAAACCACCGGCCTCGGCCATCAGCGTCAGCTCGGTCAGGTCTTCGAACAACTGGCGGTGGCTGACGCTTTCGTCCCAACGTTCCATGTGTACGAACAGGGAAAACTTCATGACGCTTACCTCGGATCTATTGTTATTGGCCCGTCGGCGCAGGGCATTGATGATTGTTGGTATACCATAATACTGGATAGCTGCAGCCGAAATGTCAAATCAGGCCAGAACGGGCAGGGCGCCCATCTTGCCGTGGCAATACACAAGTGGCCCGCTGCTCTGTTGGGGCACGATCAGGTTCTTCACCGCGCCGACCATGATCGCGTGATCACCGCCTTCATATTCGCGCCACAACTCACATTCGATGACCGCCGTGGCGTTGGCCAGAATCGGGTTGCCCAGTTCGCTCAACGTCCACTCGATCCCCTGGGCCTTGTCCTTGCCTTTGCGCGCGAAAGCATAGGCTTCGTTTTGCTGGCCGCCGGAAAGCACGTGGATGGCAAATCGTTTGTTCTTGATCAGGACCGGGTAGGAATCGGAACTGTAGTTGGGGCAGAACAGCACCAGGGCCGGGTCCATCGACAGCGAGCTGAAGGCGCTGGCGGTCAGGCCGACGATTTGCCCGTCGTCATCCAGGGTGGTGATCACGGTCACTCCGGACGGGAACGAACCCATGACTTGTTTGTAGATGGCGGCATCGATCATTGGACGGTCCTCGGGTGGTGTGACGCGTTTTTTATGTGCTTGTAGGTCTGATGGTATACCGTAATACATCTATTGCAAGGTCTTTTTAGGTGAACCGATAAACGTAAGGCTTTCGTCGGAAACCCAATGATTACGGGGCTTTCGGCTAGCCAGTGCTGGCGTGATTCGGGCAGGATGCCGGCTCAGATGCTTGTTCAAAGACCGGATCAGTCTT
>NZ_JBFUIC010000047.1:0-29479 GCF_056402075.1 Pseudomonas sp. P4_C3 | reverse complement strand
ACTTGGGCGACATGCTTGCGCAACTGGAAACTATCTTCCTAAATAAATCACCCCTTGACCGTTCACATCACCGCCTTGCCCTAGTGGTGCATTTCATAAAAAAGCCATGGGCTCCCGGCAAAAAGGCTGGACCTAACCGTTTTTACGCTCAGCGTGCAGAGCTGGAACATAGCACTAACGTACTGCTCGAAACCCTCAAACGATGGCCCAGGTTACGTACTTGGGTACGCGGAATAGATGCGGCATCAAATGAACTGCACGCCCCTCCCGAGGTATTTGCCAGTTGCTATCGAGCTTGTCAGCACGCCGGCCTAACCCATCGTAGCTACCATGTAGGGGAGGATTTTGCCCATCTGTTGAGTGGTCTGCGTGCCATGTATGACGCACTAGAACTTCTTGACCTGCGCGATGGGGACCGCATAGGCCACGGCACAGCCATGGGCATTGCTCCCAGACTTTGGCTGGAGCGCATGCCAGGGCAATTGGTGGTAAAAAAAGGCGAATGGATGCTGGACTTGTTAGCCGCTTGGCGCTTGTTACGTACCCTGCCCGAAGCAACCGCCGCGGCTTCCAGAGTAGCGGACGATTTGGCCAAGTGTGCGGGCGAGGTGTTCCGCCGTGACATCAGCTGTGCAGAGCTTGAAGCCGCAATGGGTCTGCGACACCTGAATGTCCGCTATCTGCAGGCGGCCTTTGAAACGGACTGGTCAGTGGACATAACGCCGCTCAATGACATCTGGCAAGCCGAAGCACTGCGCATCCGCGCAGCAAAGCACAGCAACCCACACCATTTGAATCTGCTGTGGGAATGGCTCAGCGACGAGAATCTTTGCCAGCGTAGCGAGTCGCTGGAAAGCGTGGACGCTGCTTATTTTGACGAAATCACTTACCTGCAGCTCCAACAAGCTCTGATGCGCGAAGTTGCTCACCGTAACGTCGTGGTCGAAACCCTCCCGTCCAGTAATGTGCGCATCAGTCAGTACCATAATTTCAGCGAACACCATGCACTTCGATGGATGCGCGTGCCTGGGTTTGTGGAAAAAGGCGACCCTGAAATCATGGTATCGCTAGGCTCGGATGACCCCGGAATTTTCGCCGGAGATTTGAACGGTGAGTTCTACCAATTATACGGAGCCCTACGTAATCAAGGTATTAGCGACCAAGCGGCCTTGGCTCATCTGGCGCCTGTCAACGAGCGCGGTCGCGCTTACCGGTTTCACGATCCATTTCTTGGATAACTATTGGCCATAGAGTCTTATACAAACCAAGCAGCATGGGGCCATGGAGGGCCCCGTTCAACTCTTGGGAAAATGGTTGGCCACCCTAGGACACGCTAGCGGGCTCAGGATCTAGGCCCGACTGAAGTTGAATGAATTGCTACTCGCCAGTAAAGCCCCAGTTCGATTCCACAGAAAGCTATAACTAGCTGATTTATTTATAGTTACTAGTTGGGGTACGCCAAATTTTCCACCGAGTTCCAGACCCGCAGAAAACCTAGCCCCGCAGAAAGCTACCGTTCGTCTGGTGCCGGCACCATACAAAACAAAGCCCCTGCAGAAATGCAGGGGCTTTGTTGTTTCCGGGGTTTAAAAAAGCGCTTTCAGTGTCCCGCGCTCTGACCACCGTCCACGTGCAGGATTTCGCCGGTAACGAACTTGGCGCCGTCCAGATACACGACTGCTTGTGCAATATCATCGATCTCGCCCATGTGCCCGACCGGGTGCAGATTGCCCAGTGCGGCGTGGGTTTCTTCGCCGTGCATCGGGGTCTTGATGATGCCTGGGCTGACGGCGTTCACCCGAATCCCGCGCTTGGCGTATTCGATGGCCAGGGATTTGGTTGCCGCGTTGAGGCCGCCCTTGGTCAGCGATGCCAGCACCGATGGCACGCCGTCGATGGCGTGGTCCACCAGGCTGGTGGTGATGTTGACGACGTGGCCACTGCCCTGCTTTTCCATCTCGGCGATGGCGAGTTGGGTGATGTAGAAGAAGCCGTTGACGTTCACCGACAACACATTGGCGTAGTCCTCCGCGGTGTACGCGGTGAACGGCTTGGCGATGAAGATCCCGGCGTTGTTGACCAGGGTGTCGATGCGACCGAAACGGGAAATCGCTTCACGGATGACGCGTTGGGCGGTTTCCGGCTCGCCGATGTCACCGGCCACTGTGTGAATGTCCGGATCGGTGGACGGCTTGATCGAGCGCGATGTGGCGACGATACGGTAACCGAGTTCACGGAAGGCTTTGACCATACCGTCGCCGAGACCTTGGGATGCGCCGGTGATTACGATGACTTTTTTCGAAATGCTCATGATGAAGACCTCTGACAATTAAAAGTGGGGTAGAAATCTGTAATCAGGCTTCGGCCGGTGCCTTGGCCATTTGTCTCAACATCTGTTCGTAGTACTCGACCGATTGCGAGCCGGACACCAGGTGATGACCGTTCAGCACCATGGCTGGGACCGAGTTGATGCCGTGCTGCTGGTAGTAGGTTTCAAGTTCCCGAACCTCATCGGCGAACGCACCGGACGTCAGCACCTCTTGTGCACTTGCCCCATCCAGCCCCGCTTCAGCCGCCAGACGCACCAGCGCCTGGTGATCACTCGGGTTCTGGCCTTCGCTGAAATAGCCCCGAAGCAAAACCTTCTTCAGCTCGACTTGCCGCCCTTCCTGCAACGCCCACAGCAACAAACGGTGCGCATCGAAGGTGTTGTAGAAGTGCGTGCGCTTCTCCAGATCGAACTTGAAGCCGATGGCCTCACCGCGAGCGATTTGCATGGCCTTGCCGGCGGCGATGTCGTCGGCGGTTCTCCCGTACTTACGCATCAAGTGCTCGACCGCTTGCTCACCTTCGGCCGGCATATTCGGGTTCAACTCGAACGGCTTGTAGGTCAGCTCGACCGAGACTTCCCCGGCCACGTTCTCGATCGCCTGCTCCAGCGCCGTCGCCCCCAATGCGCACCAGGGGCACACCACATCGGAAATGAAATCGATGGTGACGGAGGACGTCATGACTTCCCCTCTGCCTCGGCCAGTTGCTTGCGGTACTGGGTGGTGGTGATGCCGGCGTAACCCCAGTTATCGGTGTCGACTTCCTCGATCACGATGTGGGTCAGGTCAGGGCGTTTATTCAGGACGCGCTCCAGTGTTTCAGTGATTTCGGCAATCACCTGAGCTTTCTGCTCAGTGGTAACGCCATCGCGGGTGATGCGTACGGTTACGAAAGGCATGAGGGAAACTCCAGTGACCTTCCCGTCGGGATGATGGGAGAGGCGTTGGAGATGAATGTATGGGGTTGGCGGGAGGGGATAAAGGTGGGAGCGGGAACTTCATTCGTTACGTGGTGTAATTAGTGCTGTAGAACGCCCGGCTTGCCCGAAGGCGTCCCGCACACAGTCGCCATGGCAATGCATTGCGAGAGCATAAATGTCCGCGGTGCGAATGACGGCACAACTTGCTCCGGGCGGCGTTCCGACGATGGAGCCGAGAGCGCTGCGTTTAACCCGTAAACACGCGTTATCGTTGACGACCATCGCGAGCGAGCTCGCTCCTACAGGGGATTGTGGTGGTGCTTCAGTCGGTGAGTTTCGGCAAGCGTTGCCGGGCGATGTCGAGCATGTCGTTGCCGTCCTGGGTCAGCAGGTACAGGGCGCTGACGATCTTGGGGATGTCGCTCGCTTCGGCCTGTTTGAAACACGTGCAATAAAGGGTTTCGAGCAGGTCGCTGGCGGCGCGGATGCGTTGTCGGGCCGCGTCGAGGATCTCGAAGGGGTCGGCCTCGGTATCGATGACCAGCACCGGGGTTTCGCTGTAGCTGGATTTAAGCGACTGATAGCGTTCGGTAGATGTCTTTAGCGAGGGCATTGATGTCTCAGTCCTGTAAGAGATCGGAGGTGATCCGGCAGGCCGCCACAGTATTTTCAGCCGCGCTAAAACTATGAAGAGTGTGGCGAAGCAGAGCAATACAGCCGCAATGGACAGGTTTTGTAGGGCGTTTACTGCCTTGGGAGGAATGCTCCTACGCACCCCCCAGGGTTTTATCGAAGAATGCTTCTACAGGAAATGATTCCTACAAAGCTGCGCAGAAAAATATGTAGGGTGCTCGATGGGCCGGACTCAATCGACTGCCGGTGCGGGAGGACGCCGCGACGCCGCATCAAGGTCGAGCAATCCTCGGCCGTAGGCTTCACTGTTGGCGTAGAGACCGGTCCGGTTTGCGGTTTCAAGCAAGTGGTTGCGCACTTGCTGTGCACTCATTTCTGGGTACAGGCTCTGGACTGCCGCCAACGCGYCACTGACCAACGCGGCGGCGGGGGACGTACCGGTAGTCTGGACGTATTTGCCGTCCTTGCCAGTGGTCAGCAATCCCTGGTCTGCGCCTGAGTCCCCACCAGGAACGGCGATGCACCAGGCCGCTGCGACACCACAATAGTTAGATTTGCCATTGATGGCACTGCCATCGTTTTTCAATGCAACTACGGCGATCCAGCCCTTTTCCAACTCAGGGATGGCAAGGGGTAAACCCGGCTCTGCAAGAGGCTCTCGTTTGAGTTCATTACCGGTCGGAAACACAAATACCGCGCCTTGCTGAACCAGTTTTCGCGCGCTCGTCAGCGAGTCGGGCATGATCTGTTTGTAACGTGCTTCGGTGATTTCCGTTGCTGGAATGGCATTGGCCCACGAGTTGTTGAATATGCGCGCACCTAGATCGAACCCGGCTTGCCAGGAGCGGGAAATCTCACTGTCGAAGAAGAAGGGTTCGTTGTCGTCACCGAAACGATAGGGGATCAGTTGAGCGTTGAACGCAACGCCGTGCATACCCCGGTCGTCTTTGTTGGCGGCCAGAATGCCGGCCATTTGAGTGCCGTGGCCAACGCGATCATGGGTACCGGGACGATTCTCGACATAGTCAAAACCGGGGTCGCGGACCCTGCCTTGAAATTCTGGCAGTTCGGCGTTCAGGCCTGAGTCAATCAACGCGACTGGTACGCCTTGGCCGGTGCCGCCACGTGCGTACAGGCGTGACGCCTGGATGACCGCCAACCCCTTTTGAGCGTGATACTCGGCTGTTTCGAATGTGCCCGGTTTGATTGCGGGCTTTTCGGGCGTGGTCAGACATCCACTGAGCAGCAGCGGCACTGGCAGCAACAGAGCAAATGGAAAAACAGTTCGTTGAAACATGATCGGTCCTTCGGCAGGGGCCGCGCACATCAGGCCTCCTGTTGTCATGAAGACTTCGCGCAGCGTTACGGGTGTGGGGGTGAACCATACCTGTGGGGGGAGACGGGGCGTCAGGTGGCAAAGTGCTCTGTGTGTTTCGATCTGTGGCGTCAGCAGGGCGTGTTGAGGCTGTATCATCCCGTATCGTTTATGCCCCGACCTTTTCTCGATTCGCTGCGATCACCGACTAGTCTTTTGGCTTTGCAGCGGTCAACGGAGTGACAGCTTATGCACAACACCCTGGAACAGGTTTTCGGTTATCCACAATTTCGACCCGGTCAGGAGGCGGCCGTCAGTGCCGTGCTGGCCGGGCGTTCGGCGGCGGCGATTTTCCCCACCGGTTCCGGCAAATCCCTTTGCTACCAATTGCCGGCGCTGTTGCTGCCGCACCTGACGCTGGTGGTCTCGCCGTTGCTGGCGTTGATGCAGGATCAGTTGGCGTTCCTGCAGCGCCACGGCATCTCGGCGGGCAGTATCGATTCGGCCCAGAGCCGCGATGACGCCAGTGATGTCATGGCCCGTGCCAAGTCCGGCGAGTTGAAGATTCTGATGATCTCAGTGGAGCGCCTGAAGAACGAGCGCTTCCGGCATTTTCTGCAGCAGGTGCCGATCTCGCTACTGGTGGTGGACGAGGCGCATTGCATTTCCGAATGGGGTCATAACTTTCGCCCGGACTACCTCAAGCTTCCCGACTATCAACGCCAGTTCAACATCCCGCAGGTGCTGCTGCTGACCGCAACGGCGACGCCCAAGGTCATCGCCGACATGCAGGCGAAATTCGCCATCGCCGCCGAGGATGTAGTGACCACCGGTTTCTATCGCCCGAACCTGAATTTGCTGGTGGAGCCTGTTCGCGGAGCGGACAAGCGCAGGCGCCTGGTCGAATGGATGAGCCAGCGTCCGGACCAGCCGGGCATCGTCTATGTCACCTTGCAAAAAACCGCCGAGCACATCGCCGAACACCTGAACCGCAACGGCATTCATGCCGAGGCTTATCACGCCGGGTTGCCCCATGAGCAACGGGAAGCGATCCAGCGTCGCTTCATGGGCGGGCAGTCCAATTGCATCGTCGCCACCATCGCCTTTGGCATGG
The DNA here is from genome assembly GCF_056402075.1 of Pseudomonas sp. P4_C3. Classification (NCBI taxonomy): domain Bacteria; kingdom Pseudomonadati; phylum Pseudomonadota; class Gammaproteobacteria; order Pseudomonadales; family Pseudomonadaceae; genus Pseudomonas; species Pseudomonas sp. P4_C3. The sequence continues at coordinate 23,167 of NZ_JBFUIC010000047.1, read as the reverse complement.
GCATCGACAAGAGTGACATCCGCAACGTGGTGCATTTCGACCTGCCAAAATCCATCGAAAACTACAGCCAGGAAATCGGCCGCGCCGGGCGCGACGGGCAGCCGTCGGACTGCCTGGTGTTGGYCAACCGCGACAGCCTCAACGTGCTGGAGAATTTCGTTTACGGCGACACGCCCGAGCTGGATGGCATCCGTTGCGTGCTTGACGAGATGCATGCCGCAGCACCCGAAGGCCAGTGGGAGTTTCTGCTGGGACCGTTGGCCGATCAGAGCAATATTCGCCAGTTGCCGCTCAAGACCTTGCTGGTGCAACTCGAGTTGCGCGGGTTGATCGCCCCGCGCTATGCGTACTACGCCGAGTACCGTTTCAAGTATTTGCTGGAGCCCGAGGCGCTATTGGCGCGTTTCGAAGGCGAGCGCAGGGATTTTGTCGCTGCGATCATCCAGACTTCCAGCCGCGCCCGGACCTGGGCCACGGTGAATTTCGAAGCGTTGTACGAGCAGCACCAGGCCGAGCGCAGTCGGGTGGTCAAGGCGCTGGATTACTTCCAGGAGAAGGGCTGGGTGGAGCTCGAAAGCAAGCAGATGACCGAGGTCTACAGCGTGCTGCAAAGCGGGTTCGACAACGTCGCGTTGAGCGAGGAGCTGCACGGCTATTTCACTCGGCATGAGCACACCGAAGTCGCGCGGATTCACGCGATGCTGGATCTGTTCGCTACCGACCGATGCCTGGGTTATCGCCTGGCCGAATATTTCGGTGACCACAATGCACCGCAGCAATGTGGACACTGTTCGGTGTGTCATGGACAGGTGGCGCGGCTACCGGCACCACCGGAGTTGCCGGCGCTTGTGGATAAAAATTTCGAAACGCTGTGTGGCGATTTTATCCACAGGCACGAGCAGCACACGGGCAACGTGCCCTCGGCTGAACGCGTGACACGGTTTCTGTGCGGGATCAGTGTGCCGTTGTTCACCAAGCTCAAGGCAAGGACGATTTCGGGGTTTGCGGCGCTGGAAGATTATCCGTATGCCGGGGTGCGCAGTTGGGCCGAGCGGCATCTTGCCGGCTGAACTAAAACCCTGTGGGAGCGAGCTTGCTCCGGGCGGCGTTCCGACGATGGCGATTTGTCAGTCACCATCACTGTTGAATGTACCGACCTCATCGCGGGCAAGCTCGCTCCCACAGGGATTTGCGGTGTATTCAAAGGGCTACATCCATCCGCTGAATGTTGCTCATCACAGGAATAAATTTCAAAAAAAACCAGTGGCTGACTATGGTGATGACTGTCTTCGGATCGCCAACAAGAGAACAAAACATGAGCCAGACACCGTTGAATATTCAGCGCGCCGCCGTCATCGGCGCGGGCACCATGGGCCGTGGCATTGTCATGTGCCTGGCCAACGCCGGAGTGGCCGTGCAGTGGCTCGACAATAACCCGCAGATGCTGGAGCAGGCGCTGGTCACCGTGGCGGACACCTATGCCCACAACGTGCGCCAGGGCCGCATTGACCAGAGCGAAGCCGATGCCCGTGTGGCGCGCGTTACGGCGGCAGATGGTTATACGGCCATCCGCGATGTCGACCTGGTCATCGAAGCGGTGTACGAAAATCTTGAGCTCAAACAGAAAATCTTCCGCGAGCTCGATGGCCTGCTCAAACCTGAAGCGATTCTGGCGAGCAATACTTCGGCGCTGGACATCGACGCCATTGCTGCGATTACGGGTCGCCCGCAGCAGGTCCTGGGCCTGCACTTCTTCAGTCCGGCGCACATCATGAAGCTGCTGGAAATCGTCCGTGGCGCGCAGACTGCACCGGCAGTTCTCGACGCGGCACTGGCGCTCGGCCAGCGCATGGGCAAGGTCAGTGTGGTGGCGGGCAATTGCGACGGCTTCATTGGCAACCGCATGCTCAATACCTACGTGCTCGAAGCGCGAAAAATGCTGCTGGAAGGCGCTTATCCCTACCAGGTGGACGCAGCGCTGCAAGGGTTCGGTTTCGCCATGGGGCCGTTCCGCATGTTCGACGTGGTGGGTGTCGACCTGCAGTGGCGCGCCCGGCAACTGTCCGGTGTCGGGCAGGACGCTCCAGAGGTTCAGGTGGATAACCGACTGTGCGAAATGGAGCGTTTTGGCCAGAAGAGTGGCAATGGCTATTACCACTACGAGCCGGGCAGTCGCCAGGCCGAACACGATCCGCAGGTCGACGCACTGGTGCTTCAAGTCAGTGAGGCGTTGGGGTTCCAGCGCCGCGAGATCAGCCCGGAAGAAATTCTCGAGCGCTGCTTGCTGGCACTGGTCAATGAAGGCGCGAAGATCCTTCAGGAGGGCATTGCCAGGTCGGCTCACGACATCGATCTGGTCTACCTCAATGGTTACGGATTCCCGGCGGACAAGGGCGGGCCGATGGCCTGGGCGGATCAGCAGGGACTGGCGGACATTCATCGGCGCTTGATGGACCTTGAGACCCGTCAGGGCGATCACTGGCAACCGGCGCGGGTGATTGGTGAGCTGGCGGCGGCTGGCAAGGGCTTTGCAGACAAGTGATTCATGTGGCGCCTGCTCGCGAATGATCGCGACGCGGTTTCACCTTAGACTGCAGAACCCACTCCAGGAACTGACACTGATGTCCAACCCGGCAATCCAACGCACCGACTACCCGCACTTCCAACCCATCACCACCCGCTGGCACGACAATGACGCCTACGGTCACGTCAACAACGTTACCTATTACAGCTTCTTCGATACGGCGGTGAACACTTACCTGATCGAAGTCGGCGGCCTGGATATCCATGGCGGTGAGGTGGTGGGGTTCGTGGTGAGCTCGGCCTGTGATTACTTTGCTTCCATTGCCTTCCCGGACCGCATCGAGATCGGTCTGCGGGTGGGCAAGCTGGGCAACAGCTCGGTGCAATACGAACTGGCTGTGTTCAAGCAAGGGGAAGACGAAGCCTGCGCGGCAGGGCGCTTCGTGCATGTGTTTGTCGATCGTGCGTCGAATCAACCCGTGGCGATTCCTGCAGGGTTGCGCGGGGCGCTGGAGTGTCTGGTGGTTCAGTAAGGCAAAAAAAATCGCAGCCCTTGGGGCTGCGATTTTTGATGTACTCACCAGCGAGGCGCTCGAGGCCTTAGTCGCGGTAATACCTGTGGTGGTGCTTGCGATGGCCATAGGCATGGCCGCGGCCCGGATGGCCGTCACGGTAGTAACGACGATCGTCATGGTCACGATACGAACGACGATCGCCGCCTTCATCATCGTACTCTTTGCCCATGTAGTTACCCAGCGCACCACCGGCACCGCCGCCTGCTGCGGCACCGATCAGGCTGCCGCTGGTGCCGCCCATGCTGCGACCGACCACGTTACCGCCTGCTGCGCCCAACGCACCGCCAAGGGCTGCTTCGCCACGGCTGTGTTTGTTTGCGCCGACGGCGCTACCACCCGCGCCACCCAGGGCTGCGCCGATGGTGGAACCTGTACTGCCGCCTAACGACTGACCGACGACCGAGCCTAGAACCCCGCCCAATGCGCCGCCTACACCGGCTTCGGTGGTGCCGCCAGCAGACGCGATACCGCTGACCAGGCCAAGGGACAACAAGAGAATCGAGGAGAACTTCATGGAGGAACCTCAAGGGGATGACGGCGCGATCCTGAGGCTCTGGAATGGGCGTGACAATCGAAATCCGACGAATAACACGACCTGTATACAATATTGCAAGTTACTGTTTTTCGGGCGGAACTTAACGTTTTTTTGCCGGTCTTTTACTACTTCGCAAAGGCCGTCTTCATGAGAAAGCGGCCTTTTTTGTGGGCGAAAGAAATGTGTTGGATCCGGAAGGCTCGTTGAGTGATCTGGCCTCATCGCGAGCAAGCTCGCTCCCACAGGGATTTCAGTCGAACGCAGATTTTGTGAACAACAGAAAAAACCTGTGGGAGCGAGCTTGCTCGCGATGRGGCCAGTTCAGACAACACATTACGCAGACCTGGCCATGATCAGTCCGGTCTCACTCGCCGCTTCCAACCGGATCGCCACAAACTTCGATGTTGGCGTATGGCTTCCATCGCCGATGCTTTCCAGCGGCACCAACGGGTTCACTTCCGGATAGTAGGCCGCCGCTTGCCCGGCCGGGATATCAAACGCCAGCAGCGTGAAGCCTTTTACCCGACGTTCAACACCATCGTCCCAAAGCGAAACGATGTCCGCCTTCTGCCCCGGCTTGAAGCCCAGGCGGATGATGTCGGCTTCGTTGACGAACAACACATCGCGCTGTCCCTTCACGCCGCGATAACGGTCGTTGAGACCATAGATCGTGGTGTTGTACTGATCGTGGGAACGCATCGATTGCATGATCAGATCCGGCAGCACCCCGGTGGCGCGGGTGCGTTCGTGCACCAGATCCTCGGGCAGGCTGTTTGGCTTGAAATTGGCCCGGCCCGACGCAGTGCTCCACTTGCGCGCACCGGCACTGTTGCCCAGGTAGAAACCGCCCGGACTCCTGACCTTCTCGTTGAAGTCCTTGAAGCCTGGAATAGTCTCGGCGATCAGGTCACGGATACGCCGGTAATCGGCCACCAGCCAGTTCCAGTCCACCGGATGGCTGCCCAGGGTCGCGGCGGCGATGCCGGCCAGGATCGCCGGTTCCGAACGCATCTGGTTCGACAGCGGCTGCAGTTGACCATTGGAGGCGTGGACCATGCTGAACGAATCTTCGACAGTCACCGCTTGCGGGCCTTCGGTCTGGATATCGATGTCGGTGCGCCCCAGGCACGGCAGGATCAGCGCATCCTTGCCGTGGGTCAAATGGCTGCGGTTGAGCTTGGTGCTGATCTGCACGGTCAGGTCGCAGTTCTGCAGGGCCTGGAACGTGCGTGGGCTGTCCGGCGTGGCTTGGGCGAAGTTGCCGCCCAGACCGATAAAGACTTTCGCCCGGCCTTCAGCCATCGCATGAATCGCCTCGACCACGTTGTGGCCGTTGTGGCGCGGCACCTTGAACTGGAAGCGACGCTCCAAGGCATCGAGGAACGCCACTGGCGGACACTCGTTGATGCCCATGGTGCGGTCGCCCTGCACGTTGCTGTGACCACGCACCGGACATAGACCGGCACCGGGCCGGCCGACGTTGCCGCGCAGCAGCATCAGGTTGGCGATTTCCTGGATGGTCGCCACCGAATGCCGGTGCTGGGTGATGCCCATGGCCCAGCACATGATGACGTTCTTGCCCTTGGCGTACATGCGCGCCGCTTGTTCGATCTCCACCAGCGTCAGGCCCGACTGCTCGACGATCTGCTCCCACGGCGTTTCGTCGATGGTCGCCAGGTACTCCAGCACATTGGCGCTGTGTTCATTGAGGAAGTCGTGGTCGAACACCGCCGGTGCACCGGTTTTCTGCGCATCGCGTTCCCACAGCAAGAGAAATTTCGCCATGCCGCGCATGATCGCCATGTCGCCGCCCAGGGCCGGACGGAAGAATGCGGTATTGGTTGGCTTGTCGCCGTTGGTGAGCATTTCGATCGCGTGCTGCGGGTGCTGGAAACGTTCCAGGCCACGCTCCTTGAGCGGGTTGATGCACACCACCTGAGCGCCGCGCTTCACCGCTTCGCGCAACGGCTCGAGCATCCGTGGGTGGTTGGTGCCAGGGTTCTGGCCCCAGACGAAAATCGCGTCGGCGTGTTCGAAGTCGTCGAAGGTCACAGTGCCTTTGCCGACACCGACGCTTTGCGACATCGCGACACCGCTGGCCTCGTGACACATGTTCGAGCAATCAGGGAAGTTGTTGGTGCCATAGGCGCGCACGAAAAGCTGATAGAGAAAAGCCGCTTCGTTGCTGGCCCGACCCGAGGTGTAGAACTCTGCCTGATCCGGGCTCGACAAGCCGTTCAGGTGTTTGGCGATCAGCGCGAACGCGTCGTCCCAGCTGATCGGCTTGTAGCGGTCGGTTTCGGCGTCGTAGCTCATCGGCTCGGTCAGGCGGCCCTGATATTCGAGCCAGTAGTCGCTTTGCTCCAGCAGCGAAGTGACGCTGTGTTTGGCGAAGAATCTGGCGTCGACCCGGCGTTTGGTCGCTTCCCAGTTCACCGCCTTGGCGCCGTTCTCGCAGAACATCACCATGCCGCCTTCCTTGGAATCACCCCAGGCGCAACCAGGGCAGTCGAAGCCGCCGCTCTTGTTGGTCTTGAGCATCATGCGCAGGTTTTTCAGCGCGTTGTCGCTGCTCAGCCAGGCCTGTGCGACGCTGATCAGTGCGCCCCAACCACCGGCCGGGCCTTTGTAGGGCTTGTAGCGAGGGACAGGTGTCTGGTCGGCTTGACGGTGTTGACTCACGCTTGTTTCTCCAACGTTGGGCTGTAGACCCGCGGTGCATTCTTCTGTGGCAGATGGATGAGGTTGAGGTTGTGGCGACGGGCCCATTGCACGGCAAGGCCCGTGGGCGACGACAGGCTGACCAGGGTCTGGATGCCGGCGCGCAAGACTTTCTGGATCAATTCGAGGCTGCAGCGGCTGGTGACGATCGCCAGCCCGCCAGCGGTCGGGATCTTCTGGCGGATCAATCCGCCGATCAGTTTGTCGAGGGCGTTGTGCCGACCGATGTCTTCGCGACCCAGCAGCAACTCGCCCTGATCATTCATGAACACCGCGGCATGTACCGCACCACTGTGCTGGCCAAGGGGCTGGAACGCGCCGATGCGCTGGCGCAGGCCGTCGAGCCATTCGGCAGGCGGCAAGGGTGCGCCAGGCAACACCTGAAGCTCGGGGAGTGCCTGCTCCACTGCTTCCACACCGCACAGCCCGCAACCGCTGGTGCCGGCCAGTTGCCGTCGCTGCTGCTTGAGGTTCCAGAAGGCGCGGTTGGCGATGGTCACTTGCGCGTATTGCGCCGAGCCAGAGCCGGTCAGTTGCAGGTCATAAATATCAGTGGCGTCCTCGATGATCCCGCTGCCCAGGCTGAAACCGACAATGAAGTCTTCGAGGTCCGTGGGTGTCACCAGCATGACGGCCTGGCTGATGCCGTTGTAGGCAATCGCCAACGCGACTTCCTCGGCCAGCGCGGTGCTGGTCGATTCCGTGTCTGCAAGGTTGCTGTAACTGTATGTCTGGCTGGCGGCGGGCGCGGGCGTTTCGAGGGCAGGCGCCGCGCAGACTGGGCGCTTGGTGTTCATGGCATCACCGACGGTTTGATCAGCTTTAAGACTAGGCGTGACAACTTGTCACGTCTAATCGTTAGTACTGATGTACCGATAGATACTGTCGATCAAGCACTGGGCAACGATTGTCGATAAATCGCGAAACAGGCCTCCGCCAAGGCCGAGCGTGGCGCGCTGCGACGCATGATCAGCCCCAGCCGGCCCACGGTCTGGGCGTTTTCGATCGGTTGCAGGCGCAGATGATCGGTCAGCTCTTCCAGACCTCCGTCCAACGGCATCACGGCGCAGCACAAGCCACCGTGCACAGTTTGTAAAAGTTGATGCACGGCATCCGTTTGCAACAGCGGCTGTGGGGTGAGGCCGCGGCTGTGGAAGTTGTGGTCGATGGATTGGCGAAAGTGCATGCCGCTGGTGAGCATGCCCAGTGGCAGTTCGATCAATGATTCCCAGCTTAGCGGCGCCTCGCCAAAGCTGAAAAAGCGTTGGTCGTAGAGCAGACCCATGCGGGTTTCGCTGAAGGCCAGGGAGTCGAAATGTTCGGTGTCCAGGCGCTCCAGGTAGGAAACACCGAGGTCCAGGCGATTGTTCGCCAGTTGTTCGAGTATTTGCTCCGAACTCAGCGCCGAAAGCTCGAAGCGCAGGTTCGGATGCTCCCCGTGCAGGCGTTGAAGCAGCGGCAGCGGATCGAAGCTCGACAGTGGCACCACGCCCAGACGCAAGGTGCCGACCAGATTGCCGCGACAGGCGGCCGCCTCGGCATACAAGCCGTCGTACGCCGCCAGCACCGTGCGCGCCCAGGCCAGCACTCGTTCGCCCGGTGCCGTAAAACCTTCGAAGCGCTGACCACGATTGACCAGCGGCAGGTCGAGTTCTTCTTCGAGGCTGCGCAGGCGCATCGATAGTGTCGGTTGAGTAATGTGGCAGCGCGCGGCGGCCTGGCCGAAATGGCGGGTTTCGTCGAGCGCGATGAGGAATTTCAGCTGCTTGATGTCCATCTTCGCTCCTGGGCGCGGGAAGAGGCCGATTCTATCGCAAGCATGGTCATTGGTCGGGCTGGATTCGCAAGTGACGGTCGTGGTCTAGGCTTTGGCGTCTGGAACCCCAAACCCAAGGAGAGTGCACCATGAGTCTTTTGAGCTTTGTGAAGGAAGCAGGCGAAAAACTGCTGGATTTGCTGACGCCAGGCAACGCCAACGCCAGTGAGCAGTTGAAGGAACACATCAGCAAGGTCGGCCTGGGCAACCCGAATGTGCAGGCGACGGTCGATGGCGACAAGGTCACGGTGACCGGTGAAGTGGCGAGTCAGGAAGAGAAGGAAAAGATCCTGCTGGCAGTGGGCAATATCGCCGGGGTTGGCAGCGTGGATGATCAGATTACTGTGACCGGGCCTGTTGTTGCTGCCGCGGTATTCGTCACGGTGGTGAAGGGCGACACCCTCAGCGCGATTTCCAAGCGCGTGTACGGCGATGCCAACAAGTACAACAAGATTTTCGAAGCCAATAAGCCGATGTTGTCGCACCCGGACAAGATCTATCCGGGACAGTCGTTGCGGATTCCCGAGTAATGCGAGGCCTGTAGGAGCTGCCGCAGGCTGCGATCTTTTGATCCTGGCGGTATGAAACAAACGAAGATAAAGATCAAAAGATCGCAGCCTGCGGCAGCTCCTACGGTCAATCAAAGCCCCGCAATCAAATCCCGATAATCCCCGACCGCTGCAAACTCCGCCGTATCCTTCGGCCCCTTGCGGCTATCCGGTTCACGCACAGCCAGCAAATGCGCCACGCCAAAGTCCCGCGCACTGCGCAGGATCGGCAAGGTGTCGTCGATGAACAGGCTGCGCGCCGGATCGAAATCGATATCGGCTTGCAACGCATCCCAGAACTGCGGGTTTTCCTTGGGGAAGCCGTAGTCATGGGAGCTGATCAAGCGCTCGAAGTACGGCGCCAGCTCGATTTTTTCCAGCTTCAACGACAGCGCATCCCGATGGGCATTGGTGATCAGCACCACGCGCTTGCCGGCCCGTTTGATCGCCGCCAGAAAGGTGTCGGCATCCGGGCGCAGGGCGATCAGATGCGCGGTTTCCAGTTTCAGGTCGCGCACCGACAGCTTCAGTTCGGCGCTCCAGAAGTCCAGGCAGTACCACTGCAACTGGCCGGCATTGCGTTCGAACAACGGCTGCAATTCCATCTCGGCCATGGCCCGGCTGACCCCGTGCAGTTCGGCGTAACGCTGGGGCAGGTGCTCCATCCAGAAGTGGTTGTCGAAATGCAGGTCCAGCAGCGTGCCGTCCATGTCCAGCAGAACGGTATCGATGTCGGACCAGGGTAATGAAGGCATGGCAACGTCTCGGGTAGTAGAAAGATTTCTGGCGCAAACAATCGGGAAAGCCGCGTTATAGTAGCGCGTTCACGCCAAGGAGCTTTGCATGCGCCAGAAACCCACCATACTCGCCCGCGAAATTGTCGCCACCAGTCGATTGTTCTGCGTGGAAGAGCTGAAGTTGCGCTTTTCCAACGGCGTGGAGCGCACCTATGAACGCCTGGTCGGCAAGGGTGCCGGGTACGGCGCGGTGATGATCGTGGCGATGCTCGATGCCGAGCATGCGGTACTGGTCGAGGAGTATTGCGGCGGCACGGATGAATATGAAATGTCATTGCCCAAGGGTTTGATCGAGCCGGGCGAAGACGTGTTGGCAGCAGCCGAGCGCGAACTCAAGGAAGAGGCTGGTTTCGGCGCGCGGCAACTGGAGCACCTGACCGAGCTGTCGCTGTCCCCCGGTTACATGAGCCAGAAGATTCAGGTGGTGCTGGCCACCGACCTCTACGAAGAGCGTCTGGAAGGCGACGAGCCCGAGCCGATGCGGGTGGACAAGATCAATCTGCGTGAACTCTCGGCGCTGGCGCAAAACCCCCACTTTACTGAAGGCCGTGCCTTGGCGGCGCTGTACCTGGCCCGAGACCTGTTGACTCAGCGCGGAGCGTTCCAGCCATGAACTTCCCGCATCCGTTGATGGCACCTGTCATCGAGCTGGCCTTGCAGGCCGGTGAGGCGATCCTGCCGTTCTGGCGCACGGGCACGGCCGTCACGGCGAAGGCTGATGATTCGCCGGTGACCGCTGCTGACCTGGCCGCACACCACCTGATTCTGGCCGGGCTGACGGCACTTGATCCGAGCATCCCGGTGCTCTCCGAAGAGGACGCCAACATCCCCCAAAGCGTGCGGGCCGGATGGCAGCGCTGGTGGCTGGTCGATCCGCTGGATGGCACCAAGGAGTTCATCAGCGGCAGCGAAGAGTTCACCGTCAACATCGCCCTGATCGAAAACGGTCGAGTGGTGTTCGGCGTGGTGTCGATGCCGACCAACGGTCGTTTCTATGTCGGTGGCGCCGGCCTCGGTGCCTGGCGCGGCGATAAAGGTGGCACGCCGGTGGCGATCAAGGTGCGTGATGCATTAGCGCCAGGCGAGTCGTTCACCGTGGTGGCCAGCCGTCGTCATTCGAGCCCGGAGCAGGAGCATTTGCTGGCGGGGTTGAGCGCGATCCTTGGCGAGCTGCAACTGGCCAATATCGGCAGTTCGCTGAAGTTTTGCCTGCTGGCCGAAGGGGCGGCGGATTGCTATCCGCGTCTGGCACCGACTTCGCAGTGGGACACGGCGGCAGCGCAAGGCGTGCTGGAGGGCGCGGGTGGTGAGGTGCTGGCGTTGAGCGGTGAGCCGTTCAGCTATCCGGCGCGGGAGTCGCTGTTGAACGCATACTTTCTGGCTTTGCCGGCGAAGGCGGCCTGGCGGGAGAAGCTGCTGGAATTGGCTCGCGCATAAGATCGTTCCCACGCGCTGATGCAAATCTTTGTGGGAGCGAGCTTGCTCGCGATGGCAGTGTGTCAGGCAACTACAATGTTGGCTTTGACGACCCCATCGCGAGCAAGCTCGCTCCCACAGGTTTTGCGGTCGTCCTGGTTTAGCGGTGCAGCACGTACTGCCCGACAAACCTCACCGCATCCTCATCATGGCCTTCATTGACGACCCGCGTATGCAGCGTCAACCGCGCTCGGCTATATCGCTGGAACGTGGTCAGGAATTTCTTCCAGATCACCGGATCCGGTGCCTGGCAAATGGCGTTGGCATCGCCCGTCACTGGCAGCGGATAGCTGATCTGCCCTTCCTGAATCACGATGTGCCCGTCGGTAATGCCTTCTTCCTTGAGGCGCAGATGCAGCCAGCCCCAACCGGCCAGGACCGCGCCGCAATACAGGCTGCCGCCGAACATGGTGCTCTTGTGGTTGACGTTGGCTTCCAGTGGCAAGTGCAGGCGCAGTTGCTGGTCATGCCAGTCGAGCACTTTGAGGCCCATGTCCCGGGTGAGGGGAATGTCGTGATGGAGGACTGATTCCAGTTGTCGACTGTCGCGGCTCATTCAGGGGGCCTCTTGCTTGAAGTGGATGATTGGACGGTAGCTCAGTCGAGGTCGTCAGGGTGGGCCGAGGCACCACTGTCGGCGAAACTCAGACCGTGCTTGCGCAGTTTGTCATGCAGGGTCTTGCGCGGAATGCCGAGGGCTTCGGCGACGCTGCGCACGGAGCTGTGCGAGCGTGCCAGTTCGGCGGCGATGAGGGTTTTTTCGAAGTTCTCCACTTGCTCGCTCAAACCGCCGCTGACGGCTTCGACCCTGTTGCCAGCGCCGCCTTGCGGCGTGYTGTTGTCGAGGGCCAGTTCCAACCCGAGGGCAAAACGCTCGGCCGCATTTTGCAGCTCGCGCACGTTGCCGGGCCAGGTGTGGCGCAGCAGCAAGGCACGTTGTCCCGGTTGCAGTTCATGGGGCGGCAAGCCGTGGCGGGCACTGGCTTCATCGGCGAAATGCTGAAACAGCATCAGCGCATCTTCGCCCCGTTCGCGCAATGGTGGAATCCGCAATGGTGCGACATTCAGGCGGTAATACAAGTCGGCACGGAAACGTCCTTGATCCGCCGCCTGGCGCAGGTCTTCCTTGGTGGCGGCGATGATGCGGATGTCCAGCGGGATCAGTTGATTGCCGCCCAGGCGTTCGACTACCCGTTCTTGCAGCAAGCGCAGCAATTTGACCTGCACATCCAGGCTCATGCTTTCGATTTCATCGAGGAACAACGTGCCGCCATTGGCGAACTCGAACTTGCCGATGCGACGTTTCTGCGCACCAGTGAAGGCACCGGGCTCGTGGCCGAACAGCTCGCTTTCGACCACTGATTCGGCCAGGGCACCGGCGTTGATCGCCACGAACGGACCGTTGCGACGGCTTGATAAATCGTGCAGCGCCCGGGCCACGACTTCTTTGCCAGCGCCGGTTTCGCCGAGGATCAGTACATCGGCCTTGGTCGCTGCCAATGCACCGATCTGCTCGCGCAGGCGCAGCATCGAAGGTGAGTGGCCAACCAGGCGGGCGCTCAGCTCGTTGCGGTCGCTCAAGGCCAGCCGCAGGCTGCGGTTGTCCAGCACCAGCCGACGCAGGGCCAGCGCCCGGCGCACACTGTCGAGCAGGGCGTCGCTGGCGAAGGGCTTTTCCAGAAAGTCATAGGCCCCGGCGCGCATGGCCTGCACGGCCAGCGGCACATCGCCGTGGCCGGTGATCAGCAGCACCGGTAGCTCAGGGTCCTGGGCGTGCAGTTCGGTCAGCAGTTCGAGACCGTCCATGCCGGGCATGCGGATATCACTGACCACCACACCCGGCCAGTCGCGCTCCAGTTGCGCGGCCAGGCCCTTGGCTTCGGCCAGCGGCAGGATTTTCAGGCCCGCCAGATCCAGCGTTTGGCTCAGGGCCTGGCGCAAGTGGGGATCGTCGTCGATCAACACGACCTGAATGCGGTTGTCGATGGTCATGCACTTCGGTCCTCGGACGGTTGCAGGCTCACGCCCGGTGCGCCTGCGCGCAGCTTCAGGGTAATCAGGGCGCCGCCCTCCTTGTGATTGGCGAACGACAGTTCACCGCCGAAGGCGCGCATCAGGGTTTCGCAAATCGCCAGCCCCAAACCGAGGCCCTGGGTTCGGGTCTTGGTGGTGTAGAACGGCTCGCTGGCGCGCCCAAGGGCTTCCATGCAAAAGCCGGGGCCGTTGTCGCGAATGTACAGGTTGACGCCATCGGCCGTGGATTGGGCACTTAGCCAGAGTTTACGTGGCGGGCCTTTTTCCGTCAGGGCATCCAGGGCGTTGGCCAGCAGATTGCCGAGTACCTGGCGCAGGCGGGTTTCCCCGGCCTCAACCCACAGGGTGGCGGCCGGCAAGTCACGGATCAGCTCGACTTCCATGCTGCGTCGACGCTTGGCCAACAAGGCCAGGGCATCGTCCAGCGCCGGTTGCAGGGCGACGCTTTCCGGGGCATGCCGGTCGCGCCGGGCAAAGGCGCGCAAGTGGGCGATGATCGAGGCCATGCGGCCGGTCAATTCACTGATCAGCTTGAGGTTGCCGCGGGCATCGTCGGTGCGCTGGTGATCGAGTAATACTTCGGCGTTTTCCGCGTAGCTGCGAATCGCTGCCAGCGGCTGATTGAGTTCGTGGCTGATGCTCGCCGACATGGTGCCCAGTGCCGACAATTTGCCGGCCTGTACCAGATCATCCTGGGCGCGTACCAGCTCCTGCTGGGCCTGTTCGCGCTCCAGCACTTCCTGTTTCAGGCGCCGGTTCAGGCCTTCGAGATCGCTGGTGCGCTCGGCGACCCGACCTTCCAGCTCGTGCCGGGCCTTGGCTTCGAAAGCGATGCGTTCGAGGTAATGGCGGCGGCGCTGCATCATCAGGCCGAGCAGCAACATCAACACCAGCAAGGTTGCACCACCGATGGCCACCACCGTGCGCACCGGACGGTCGATCAAGGTGCGCGGGGCGAGGATGCTGACGTCCCAGCCGGTTTCGGCGATCTGCTGGGTCTGGGTCAGCCAGGCATTGGGATTGAGCTTCAGCGGTTTTGGATCGCGGGTTGGATAGGGCTGGATCGCAGTGATGGCTTTGCTTTCTTCCTCGTTCAACGGGCGGGTCGAGCGGAATCGCCACTCCGGTCGCGAGGTGAGAATGACCACGCCATTGTGGTCGGTCAGCAGCAGTTGTTCCGGGGTTTTGCCCCAGAGGCTTTCGGTGTGGTCGAGGTCGACCTTGACCACCAGCACGCCGACGATTTTATCGCCATCACGCACGCCAGCGGCGAAGAAGTAACCGCGCTTGGCGGAGGTGGTGCCCAGGCCGAAAAAGCGCCCGAGCCGCCCGGCCATGGCTTCGCTGAAATACGGCCGGAAGGAAAAATTGCGCCCGACGAAACTGTCGTGCTTGTCCCAGTTGGAGGCGGCCAGGGTCTTGCCATTGGCGTCCATCAGGTACATGACTTCGGCGCCGGTCTGGGTGGCAATATTTTTCAGCAGGTGGTTGGCGTTGCCTTGGGTGACGCCATCGTCCGGCGCACCGAGCACGGCGCGCAAGGCCGGCAGGTCGCCGAGGATCTGTGGCAACACTTCATAGCGATGCAGGGTACCCAGCAGGTTGGCGACGTAGAGATCGAGGGTCTGACGATTCTGACTGGCCAGCTCGCTACGGTAGTAACGCTCGGCGAGATGTTCCAGCGGCCACAGCAACGGCGCCAGGCACAGTGCCAGCAGGGCCAGGCTGCGCCAACGGGGTCTGGGAGGGAGAGTCGGTTTCATGAGCAGCATGCGCCTGTGGGTACAGGCGCATTATGCCTAGGCTTGCCCGCCTTGGGTCAGGTGCATCTTGATAGGCGAGCTTCAGCCGGCCTTTCAGGCAAAGACGTCAGCGTCCTTGAAAAATACCCCGGCCAGATCTTTCGCCGACAACTGCGGCGTGCCTTGCAGTTGCCAGTCGATGGCCAGGTCCGGGTCGTCCCAGCGAATGCTGCGCTCGGCGGAGGGCGTGTAGTAATCGGTGGTTTTGTAAAGGAACTCGGCAAACTCGCTCAATACGACGAACCCGTGGGCGAAACCTTCCGGGACCCAGAGCTGACGATGGTTGTCGGAAGACAGTCGCACTGCGACCCATTTGCCGAAGTGCGGTGAGCTGCGACGGATGTCTACGGCGACGTCCAGCACTTCACCGACCGTGACGCGAACCAGTTTTCCCTGGGTATTTTCCAGTTGGTAATGCAGACCGCGCAGCACGCCCTTCTGCGAACGGGAGTGATTGTCTTGAACGAATTCAGTGTCCAGTCCGGTGGCCTCTTTGAAGGCCCGGGCGTTGAAACTCTCGTAGAAGAAACCACGTTCGTCGCCAAAGACCTTGGGTTCGAGGATCAGAACACCGGGCAGATCAGTGGTCACTACATTCATGGTGGCTCTCCAGCAGTGTGTGTTGAATGGCCGCCATTCTTGCGCAAAGCGCCGACCGAGGCGAGTACCAGAACAAAGCCCGCTCCCACAAATGCCCCCATGCCGCTTCCGGGGGGTTGCGTATCGCCCGAACCAGTGGCGATATAGGCGCCTAATAAAATTTCAGGGGTCGTTGTATGCCGCTCGCCACGTTGATTCATCGCGCCAGTTTGCCCAGCCCGCAGGTGTCTGCGGATCAAGCGCGAGCGCTGCTGGAAGAACATTACGGGTTCAGCGGCAGGTTGCAGGCCCTTGGCAGCCAGCAAGACCTGAACTACCGCGTCGACAGCGAGCAGGGACGTTTCGTCCTGAAAATCTGCCGTGGCGACTATTCGGTAATTGAGCTTCAAGCACAGCACGCCGGGCTCGGGCACTTGGGGGAGCACCCCGATGTGCATGTGCCGCGTGTTATCCCGGCGAAAAACGGTGCAGAACTTCTGTCTCTGGACATGGGTGGCCAGGCGGTCCACGTTCGCCTGCTCGATTACATCGAAGGCCAGCCGCTGACGAGCCTCGGCCATTTCAACCCGACGGTGGTGTCCGGCTTCGGTCGCCTGTGCGGTGAAATGGACCTGGCCCTGGCGGATTTCGACCATCCGGGGCTGGTGCGAACCCTGCAATGGGACGCCCGCCATGCTCACGCCCTGATCGCGCATTTGCTGCCGGTGATCAAGGATGAGGCCCAGCGCAAACTGATCGTCGAAGCGTCCGGGCAAGCCGAGCGGCATTTGCAGCCACTGCAAGACAAGCTGCCGGTGCAGGCCATTCACATGGATATCACCGACGACAACGTGGTGTGGCAGCGCGATGCGCAGCGCCATTGGCAGCTGCAGGGCGTGATCGATTTCGGCGACCTGGTGCGCACCTGGCGCATTACCGATCTGTCGGTGACCTGCGCCGCGCTGCTGCATCATGGCGAGGGCGATCCGCTCTGCATTTTGCCGGCGGTACAGGCCTATCACGCGGTCAATCCGTTGCAACACGAAGAATTGCTGGCGCTGTGGCCGCTGATCGTCGCCCGCGCGGCGGTGTTGGTGCTCAGCGGCGAACAGCAGGTCAGCATCGATCCGGGCAATGCCTACAGCCGCGATAACCTGGTCCATGAATGGGAAATCTTCCGTGTGGCCACGTCGGTACCATTGGCGTTGATGGAAGCGGCGATCCTCACCGCCGTCGGCCAGAACCTGCCCACCATCGGCAGCGAAGGCTTCGCGCCGCTGTTGCCAAGCCTGGTGGGGCGTGAGTTCGCGCTGATCGACCTGGGTGTGCTCAGCCCGCATTTCGAGGCCGGGAACTGGGAGCAGGAGCGTGTCGATCAGCGCCTGCTGGATGAAGCCGCTGCGGCACATGGCCTGGCGGCCAGTCGCTACGGACAATACCGCTTGTCCCACACCCGCCCGGACAGCGCCGCTGAACCGGACACTTGCCCGTTGCACGTCGAGTTGCGTGTGCCTCTGGGCACGGCGGTCGAAGCGCCGTTTGCCGGGGTAGTGCATCACCCATCGGCGGGCGTGCTGCAACTGGACGGCCCGCAATTGAGTGTGCGGCTTTGGGGCGTCACGCCGTCGCTGCACAGCGGCGCAGCACTGGTCAAAGGCCAGGTACTGGGCTCGGTCAGCGGGCCATTGATCGTGCAGTTGTGCCGTGGCGCGTCGATCAATGCGCCGCTGTTCTGTACGCCTTCGCGCGCGGCAGCCTGGCAAGCGTTGTGTCCATCACCGGCAGCGTTGCTGGGGCTGGCGTGTGACGCCGAAGCTGAGCTCGACGGAGCGACGTTGCTGGCCCGGCGCGACGCCAGTTTCGCCCGTACGCAAAAACATTATTACGTCGACCCGCCGCGCATCGAGCGCGGCTGGCGCAACCATTTGATTGACATGCAGGGTCGTTCCTACCTCGACATGCTCAACAACGTTGCGGTATTGGGCCACGGTCACCCGCGCATGGCGGCGGTTGCCAGTCGCCAGTGGTCGTTGCTCAACACCAACTCGCGCTTCAACTACGCGGCCGTGGCCGAGTTCTCCGAACGTTTGCTGAAGCTGTCCCCTGACGGCATGGACCGCGTGTTCCTGGTCAACAGCGGTAGCGAGGCCAACGACCTGGCGATTCGACTGGCGTGGGCCTACAGCGGCGGCCGCGACATGCTCAGCGTGCTGGAGGCTTATCACGGCTGGACGGTGGGGGCCGACTCGGTGTCGACCTCGATCGCCGACAACCCCAAGGCCTTGAGCAGTCGCCCGGACTGGGTGCACCCGGTGACCGCGCCAAACACCTATCGCGGTGAATTCCGTGGCCCCGACAGCGCGCCGGATTATGTGCGTAGCGTCGAACACAACCTGGCGAAAATCGCCGAGCAGAATCGCCAATTGGCCGGTTTCATTTGCGAGCCGGTGTATGGCAATGCCGGCGGCATCTCGCTGCCACCGGACTATTTGAAACAAGTCTATGCCATGGTCCGGGCGCGGGGCGGCGTGTGCATCGCCGACGAAGTGCAGGTGGGCTACGGGCGCATGGGCGATTTCTTCTGGGGCTTTGAAGAACAGGGCGTGGTGCCGGATATCATCACCATGGCCAAGGGCATGGGCAACGGTCAGCCACTGGGCGCGGTCATCACCCGTCGGGAAATCGCCGAAGCGCTGGAGGCCGAGGGTTACTTCTTCTCCTCTGCTGGCGGCAGCCCGGTCAGTTGCCAGGTCGGCATGGCGGTGCTGGATGTAATGGAAGAGGAAAAACTCTGGGAAAACGCCCAGGTCGTCGGCGGGCACTTCAAGAAGCGCCTCGAAGCGTTGATCGATATTCATCCGTTAGTGGGCGCGGTGCACGGTTCCGGTTTCTACCTGGGCGTCGAGTTGATCCGCAATCGCGAAACCCTGGAGCCGGCCACCGAAGAAACCACCGCGCTGTGCGATCGCTTGCGTGAACTGGGGATCTTCATGCAGCCGACCGGCGATTACCTGAACATCCTCAAGATCAAGCCGCCGATGGTCACTTCGCGCCAGAGCGTGGATTTCTTCGTGGACATGCTGTCGAAGGTGCTCGAAGAAGGCCTGTAAACACATCCCCTGTAGGAGCGAGCCTGCTCGCGATAGCGGTCTTCCGGTCAAAAAAATGGTGACTGATATGGCCTAATCGCGAGCAGGCTCACTCCTACAGGGCACTGCTGTGGTAGTTCGATTGATATCGGCTTTTTATCGATTGTTTTTGTAACTATGGATGTAAGTTGCTTTAAAAGCCGATATTTATCGGATATAAAGTAGCGCAGTCCACGGCGTGTACCAATGCGCTTCCATTTCTGTCAGGCATCAATGCCACTCCGGAGTCCTGAGCCATGACCACGTTGAACAGCACCCCTCGCGCCGACGGCTTCTACATGCCAGCCGAATGGGCACCCCAAACCCAGACCTGGATGATCTGGCCCGAGCGCCCGGACAACTGGCGCCTGGGCGGCAAACCGGCACAATCCGCGCATGTGGCAGTGGCCAAGGCCATCGCCCGTTTCGAACCGGTGACCGTGGCGGTTTCCGCCGGCCAGTACGAAAACGCCCGTGCCCGTCTGGACGTGCCGAATATTCGTGTGGTGGAAATGTCCAGCGACGACGCCTGGGTACGCGACTCCGGTCCGACCTTCGTCATCAACAACAGTGGCGAAGTCCGTGGCGTGAACTGGGACTTCAATGCCTGGGGCGGCTTTGACGGCGGCTTGTATTCGCCGTGGAACCGCGACTCGCAGGTCGGCGGCAAGATCCTCGAGATCGAGCGCAGCCCGCGTTACCGCACCGAAGGCTTCGTGCTGGAAGGCGGCTCGATTCACGTCGACGGTGAAGGCACGCTGATCACCACCGAAGAATGCCTGCTCAACCGCAATCGCAACCCGCACATGAATCGCGCGGAAGTCGAAGCGGTCCTGAGTGCGAACCTGGCTGTGGATAAAATCATCTGGCTACCGGATGGCTTGTTCAACGACGAAACCGACGGCCATGTGGATAACTTCTGCTGCTACGTGCGTCCGGGTGAAGTGCTGTTGGCCTGGACCGATGATCCACAGGACCCTAACTACCCGCGCTGCCAGGCGGCGATGAAAGTGCTGCAAAGCAGCACCGACGCCAAGGGTCGCCCGTTCACGGTGCACAAAATGCCGATCCCGGGTCCGCTGTTTGCGACCGAGGAAGAGTGCGCCGGTGTCGATCCAGTGGACGGTACTCAGGAGCGTAACCCGACGGTTCGTCTGGCCGGTTCCTACGTGAACTTCCTGATCGTCAACGGCGGCATCATCGCGCCGAGCTTTGACGACCCGCAGGATGGCCCGGCAAAGGAAATCTTGCAGAACCTGTTCCCACAGCATGAAGTGGTGATGGTGCCTGGTCGCGAACTGTTACTGGGGGGCGGGAATATTCACTGCCTTACCCAGCAACAACCCGCACCGCACAAGGAGTGAGTGAGGTCGTAACAGCTTGAGTTGATTGCGAAATCCCTCAGGCTGTCGATTAGCCACCAGCGTTGCACGGAGCCCGCGGCCCTACAGGCCTGCGGGCTTTTTTGTATCCGCTTGGCCACACTTCAGAAACCTTGGCACAGCTCTTGTATCCCTGCTGTTGTACTCGGGGTGGGGAGGACTTCGATGTTCTGTCATAAACCTTGGATAAGTTAGCCGCTCACAAACCGGGAGAGAGCGCTGAAATGAACGCCGAAGTGAATGTTATGGGCGAAAAGGCGTTGCATCCCCTGGCAGTAAACAGCGAATCGCTCCAGATCCTGGCGCACTGGTTCAAGTCCAATGGAATGCGTCAGATCAGTGAAGCTGATCCGCGCCGGACGATGATCGAGCGTTACCCTGCTGGTTTATTCAGCGAGGCGGAACTGGATGCGTTGTGGGATGTAATGGAAGGATAAGAAGAACAACAACGGATTGAACAAGAAAAAGCGCTGCCGGGATGGCAGCGCTTTTTTTTTGCGCAGATTCATGCAAACACCACAATCCCCTGTGGGAGCGAGCTTGCTCGCGATGGCGCCCGGCCAGTCACTGTAAATGTCGACCGACCCACCGCTATCGCGAACTCCCACAGGGTTTTGTGGCGCAACCATTCGACCGATTCAAGCAACAGACTGAAAGCCAATCCGGCGTTTTTCCGGAACCGCTGCGGCACTAACCTGCCGACATCGAATTTTCCTGAATTTCTGTCGGAGCTTTCCCATGATCCTCCACTACATCTACGACCCGTTGTGCGGTTGGTGCTACGGCGCCAAACCGCTGGTGCAGGCCGCCCAGGCTGTGCTGCCCGTGATTGCCCACGGCGGCGGCATGATGACGGGGGCCAATCGGCAAAAGGTTTCGCCACAACTGCGCAGTTACGTCATACCCCATGACCGGCGTATCGCCGAATACAGCGGGCAGCCGTTCGGTGAAGCCTATTTCGAAGGATTGCTGCGTGATCACAGCGCTGTGTTCGACTCGGCTCCACCCATCGCTGCGGTGCTGGCGGCCGAGCAAATGGGAGGTCGCGGGCTGGAGTTGTTGGGGCGTTTGCAAAGTGCTCACTACGTGGAGGGGCGTCGCATCGCCGATGAGTCGGTACTGTTTGAACTTGCCCACGGCATGGGGCTGGACCGCGAAGCCTTCGAAAAAACCTTCAGGGCGGCTGACACCGAAGGCCATATCAGGATGAGCCGGGCTCTTTTGGCCAAGGTCGGCGGGCAGGGCTTTCCGACCCTGGCGCTTGAGCACAATGACCAATTCACCCTGATCGATATCGGGCCATGGCTGGGCAAACCCCAGGCATTTGCGCAGTGGTTGAGTCAGTCGCTACCCGATCAGGGATCATCCATTTCCATAGCAGCCTGTGGCCTCGATGGCTGCAGTGATTGAATATTCCTGCCGCGTAAAGGCATTTATTAGACGGTTTTCACCTGTTTTTAGAAGATTCATGAAATTGACACATCGTTGAGGGCGCAGCTACGATTCGGCCCAACGCCTGTGGCCGACCGCCACGATCAAAAATTATAAAAAGGCCCGCCGCGAGAAATCGTGGGCGGGCCTTTTTGTTTTCGTCATGAAAAAAGAGCGCGATAGCGCCGTTTCGGGAGTTCGACACAGCGCGTATCAACCGGAAATAAGGAAAAGAACACGATGTTGAACAAGCGAATCAGCCTGATCGTCCTGGGGATGTTGAGCGCTACACAAGCCACGGCGAACGACCAGGCCGAATCCAAGGGTTTTGTTGAAGACAGCAGCCTCAAAGTGCTGCTGCGCAACGCCTACATGAACCGTGACTTCAAAGACGGCAACCCGGATAAATCCGAGTGGGGCCAGGCGGCTATCGGCACGTTCTCGTCCGGCTTCACCCAAGGCACCGTGGGTGTGGGTGTGGACGCTTTCGGGCTGTACGCACTGAACCTGGAACGCAGCGAAGACCGTAGCGGCGCGCAAGGCATCGACTTCTTCAAAAAGGGCGACAGCGGCCAGCCGGCTGACGACCTGTCCAAGGGCGGCGCAGCGATCAAGTTCCGCCTGTCCAGCACCACCCTGACCTACGGCGACCAGATGCCGGCCCTGCCGGTGCTGAACTACGACAACTCGCGCCTGCTGCCGGAAAGCTACACCGGCACCTTGATCACCTCCAAAGAGATCAAAGGCCTGCAACTGGACGCCGGTCGCTTCACCGCCGAATCGCGTAAAAGCGCTGAAGGCCGTGACAGCGGTGGCTTGAAGTCGATCAACGTATTGGGCGGTAGCTACCAGTTCACCGAGCAATTCAAGGCCGCGCTGTACGCTTCCGACGTCGAAGACGTGCTGAAGAAACAATACGTGAACGCCAACTACGTGTTCCCGATCGACAAGAATCAGTCCCTGACCCTGGACTTCAACGGCTACCGCACCAAGCTGGACGATTCCTACGTTCGCGAAAACGGTATCACCGGCGACGACAACAAGATCTGGAGCCTGGCGGCCACCTTCATCACCGGCCCGCACTCGTTCACCCTCGCGCATCAGCGCAGCACCGGCGACAGCAACCTGGGCTACGCCTACGGCGGCTACCAGAAAGACCAGGGTCGCGTCGGCGACGGTGGCAACACCATCTACCTGGCGAACTCCTACTGGTCCGACTTCAACGCCGAAGACGAACGCAGCTGGCAGGTGGGCTACGGCCTGGACTTCAGCACCTTCGGTGTACCGGGCCTGAGCTACAACGTGGCCTACGTGCGCGGCGACAACATCACCACTTCCACCAGCGAAGGCGGCACCGAGCGCGAGATCTTCAACCAGATCAAATACGTCGTCCAAAGCGGCCCGGCCAAAGACCTCAGCGTGAAACTGCGCAGCTCGGTCCTGCGCGTGTCGCAGAAATCGAGCGAGTACAACGTCAGCGGCAACGAAGTGCGTGTGTTCGTGGATTACCCGATCAATATCTTTTGATGATCGGTTGTGGTGTCGAAGTCTGATGCAAGGCTGAGAATGAAGAAGCCCCGGTTGGTTCGTAATGCTGTTCACTTAAGCGGAGCAGCCTTACGGTCCACCGGAAACCGGGTTTTTGAAATTTTCACCGTCCTTGGCCTCGAAGGCCTTGGGCGGTGATCCAGAAACATTCCCCCAACACCTGCCCTTAACTCTGCCAATCGCCTCCCTGTGGCTGAAACCGGATTGGCCGCTGCCATCACGATCAGTTGGACGGCGATGTACTGGCAGGCCGGTTTGAAGCGGATGTCGCT